>NZ_JASSUA010000003.1:300000-480578 GCF_030227115.1 Marinobacter sp. SS13-12 | reverse complement strand
GCATTGGAGTGGTCCACGCCCTCGGACTACGCCAGGAAACATGCGGTTTCTCGGCGAAAACAGCACCAACTGGAGCCGGATTTTTCCAACTCTGGGTGGACCTAATACGGGGTCAGGGTCAGCACTCGATCAATGGGCCTACCGCCATGGCGTTGAACTGAAGCTGATCCAGCCCGGAAAGCCGATGCAGAATGGTTACGTCGAGAGCTTTAACGGAAAATTCCGGGATGAGTGTCTGAATGAACACTGGTTTCGGGATCTCGCTCATGCTCGTGAGAAGATCAGCAATTGGCGCTTGGACTACAATGAGCAGCGTCCGCATTCATCCCTGGGGTATCAGACACCCTTGGAGTTTGCCTCCGCTCTCCGACTTGGAAAAACTGATTCAAAAGTAACGGACATTACTAGGGAGCAGTTGGATTAAAGACTGGGGGCAGGTCACTCAACCCGATCCAAAGGCATTTTTTCAGCGCCTGCTGAATAGAAAGCTCAGCTCGCCACATTAGGGGGGAGGTAGTAAAAAAAGTGTCCACCGAAGAATAAGTGGACACTGTCGTTGCGTGAATGGCGTTAGCTCAGGAAAGGATCGGCGGGCCTCTAGACGTAGAAGTCCAGGTCCTCCTGAGCTTTCAGCAGATCCCGCATCTTGATGGGATCGTCACCAAAGAAGAACACCAGGCCCCAATGAGTACCGAAGGCTGACCGATCGGGAACGGTCTCTTCAGTTGGCTCATGCAATTCGTGTGACACGAAATAGGGATGCTCGATGGTTTCCTTGGGCATTTCCAGTCTGCTGACCACACGACGGCGTGGATAAACGCCAAAGCAGCCTGCATAACCTTTCGCACCCTCGACTTCCTTGGGAAAGAATGCAGCCACTTCCTCTTTCGTGCTCTTGGGATCGAATACCAGCATCGATGCCTGATAGGCGTTGAAGCCGTAGGCCATCTCGATGAGCTCGAAAGCCTTGAACCCGGGCGGGCGGTAGGCAACTTCACCGAAGTACATTTCGCCGTCTGCGGTGACGAAGTACTCCGGATGAATCAGGCCGAACTTGATATCAAAGGTCTTGATCAGCAGTTCGATCTGCTTGGTAATCGCGTTGCGCCAGCTCTCGAGTTCCTTTGTAGCGGGCACGAACACAGAGTAGCCCAGCGTTACATACTCGGAAATGTTGAGAAACTGGATCTTGCCATCGTGAATCCACGCTTCAACCGCAAATTCCCAGCCACTGAGATGGCTTTCCATCAGCAGGGGATACTCCTCGTCCGGAATCTGGTCAATTTCTTCTACTGTGCGGATCATCCGGTGGCCAAGGCAACCGGCCTTGTCGAATGCCTTGACGTGAATCGGGTCATCCGGGTCGCCGGCGAGCTTGAGCAGCGTCTGGTTAACGCGCTTCATGAAGCGGACGATGTCGTCCTTCTCATGGGCTTCCTCAAAGATCCCCACACGAATGCCGCCAAGCTGCGCCCGGCGCTTCATCAGCGCCTTGTCACGGAACAGAATCGACTGTCCGTACATGCGGGGGCTGTCAAGCAGGACAGAGTTGATGGCACCCGACCATTCGACGGTTTCTTCGAACAGCGGGATGGCGACATCGACGCCTTCCGCCTTCAGCGTTTCGGCAATCTCCATGGACCGATCATTCAACCGGATAAAATCCCACGGGATAAAAGGTATCTTGTTTGCCGTACAGAAATCTGCTGCCCACTCCGGAGCAACTACAACGTAACGGCGGTCAAACTTTTGCGCAGCTTTGATCGCATTGACGCTCCAGCCAAGCAGGGCGATATAACCTTTGTTCGGATCTTTCGGAGTCTCGGTTCCTTTAACCGAGTCCATTTCCGGATCGAGCCAGGCCGCTACCTCTTTGGGTAACTCTTTTTCCGATGTCATAGACATTCGATGTTCTCCTTGCTGATTTACCTGGAAAAACTGCGCCGACATTGGAGCGCACCAGACAAACTGAGCGTTTAGGCAATGTCGTTTATAGGGGATCAATAATCCCAATCACCAGTACCAATATAGTCAATGAAGTTACAAATGGAAACGAAAGACCCGGAACCGTTTGCTTCTGAACCGCCTTGAGAGCATCGTTGGGGTTGGGAAATTTCCAAATGGCGCATCAGGCAAGCAAGGACGACAATGTGACTATTCCCGGTTCTGAACCAGACACCAATACGTCTGTTGCCAGGTTTGATGAGGCCCTGGAACAGCTTGCGCTCGCTCGCCAGAGCGAACTCGCGGCGCCAAACACCGAGGTACTGGAAGCGGCACTTTACGTTATGGCTGCTCCTGACGGACTGGACGCGCTTTATGCCCGCGTGCCGGCAATGGAGGCCAAGGGCGTATTTACCAACGGTGACTGGGGCCAACCTGCCATCCTGCGGCCGGCACTCGCCGTACGAACGCTACGCCAGGGAGCGCCCGACTTCACGGCAATCGAGGCCCTGAGTGAACTTCGTCTGCTAGCGGTGGCCATGGGCGATTATCGCCACCCCGGAATTTCCGCGGAGCAGGCCAAAAACTTCCTCACCCAGGTGACAGCACTGAATCTGGACCTGCTATCGGGCCAAATGAGCGAAGCGGACAGGGAACGACCACAAGGGCTGGGCGAGATCGTCAATTCGCTTTACCAGTTTCTGCTCGACCGGCTGGGCTATGAAAGCATTCTCGACAGCCTGGTGGACGAAGTACGCCGTTTGCTGGCTCAGCGCCCGATACAGACTGATAGCATCAAGCAGATGGTCAGCCAGATTGCCAAGTGCCTGTTTGATCCGGAAATCGATACCACCGGTATGCACAAAGCAGCGCGTCTTGTCAGCGCCTTGTTCGGCCCAACCAAGGGCTGTCGCGACGATCCGGGCTTTGCAGTCTACGGCGAACGCCTGGCTGCCATGGACGAAATCGCGTTGTCTGAAGAAGCACAAGGCTTTGCCAGCGCAATGCATGAAACGGGCATGGTTTCTCCCTACCATCCCATGTTGTTGCGACACCTGCGGGATAACCGGGATGACCTGATACCCCTGGCATTGGGCCTGAGCATCACCGGCAACGATGTGCTCCAGTGCTACCGTCAGATAGTGCTCCAACTGATTGACGAAGTGGTCCACCCGGAAACCAGTCAGGCCGTCTATGGCCTGGCCATGTTTCTTGAGCGTGGTGCTCTGTTCACGCCGCCCGTGGCTGCAGGCCTTTGGCGGCAACTTGAACTGAAGTTGTGCCAGGCGGCGTCCGACAGGCTGAGCGTGGTTTTCGGTGATGCGCACCCGCCGCGAGTGTATCTTCTCGCGGGTGTACTGAGCCTTCTGGGGCAGCCACTGGGTGTTGGCCAGGGTAATAACCCGACGTGTCAGTCCGTCATAGGCCTTTCCATGTGGTCCTTCAACGATGCCGATTTTCTGTTGCAGTTGGTGGCCTGGGCCGCCCGTGATGACGATGTCCTCATGCGTTTCGAGGGTCAGCATGTTAACTCGCAGAACCTGGAAGCCGGCCTTGCGAAAGTGCCTCCAACCGATGTGGATCCGGTTTCATTGATTCTCGCACCTCACCTTGACCGTATCTATGGCGAGATGGGGCGACTGTGCGGGGTACGCGACGACGACCTGCACCGCTGGATTAACCCGGAGATGTATGGCTGGTGGGTAGGGCATGGCTTTCTCAGTGTTATAAGCCGGGAAACAGGCAAAATCCATGAGTATGACGACTTCATCCGTCACTTTTACGCTTCCTACCATCCGTATTACAACGGCAATATACCCATTATCCATCCGCAACCAGCCGGTATCGCTGTCACCGACAGTGGAGGGCGCCTGGTTGGACGCCATGCCATAACCATCCTCCGGGCCAATCTCGATCGCGATGGCGAAATGCGCGTCTACTTTTTCAACCCCAACAACGACAGTGGCCAGAACTGGGGTCAGGGTATTAATTGCTCGACAGAGCGTAATGGTGAGCGCCACGGCGAAGCATCACTGCCGTTCGCTGAGTTTGCTTCTCGCTTGTGTGTGTTCCATTACGACACCAGGGAACTGGGGGATACGGCAGTGGTTCCGGAAACAGACGTGACACGCGCCACGGAGCTGGGGCGCACCAGTTGGGCTGCGAGTTATGAGTAGGGGAGGACTTATTAAGAGTCTCCCCAGTTAACGTTAAGCAGTCGGTCAGTTTCCTTCTTTACCACGGCATAACACTCACAACACAGGGACTCCAGTTGTGCGCGGTCCAACACCTCAATCCGGCCGCGCCCGCAGGTGATCACACCAAGCTTCTGGAGCTTCCCTGCAGCTTCGGTCACGCCTTCGCGACGGACACCCAACATGTTTGCGATCAACTCATGGGTCATCTGCAAGGCATTACCCGGGAGTCGGTCGAGGGACATCAGCAACCAACGGCATAATTGCTGATCGATATGATGATGCCGGTTGCAGACGGCAGTCTGCGCCATTTGGGTGATCAGTGTTTGTGTGTAATGCAGCAGGAGTTCCATCAGCCTGCCGTGACGATCAAACTCCTCCTTCAGTACCTCCCTTGGCAGCGCATAGGCTCCTCCCGCGCTTCGCACCACAGCCCGGCTCGAAGTGCTCTCTCCACCTGTGAACAAGGGCACGCCAAGCACGCCTTCATTACCAACCACGGAGATTTCGGTGGAGGCACCCTCATGGGTCACGTAAAGCAGTGAAATGATGGAATCGGTCGGAAAATAGAGATGGTGTATGTTCACGCCAGGCTCGTATAGCACTTCTCCCGCGGAAAGATAGACGGACTTCAGGTGAGGGCACAGACGCGCCATGCTATCTGCCTTAAGTGTGGCCAGCAGATGATTTGATTGCGGTTTCTGAGAATCGAGCGAGAACGCGAATTCCGTCGCCATCCCGGTATCCTCCATGTGCCAACCGGTGGAATGTCAAATACTGTAAAATATAGTACAGTTTTGAGATGCTCGCTGTATCCTTAAAAATCAGTCACGCCCGGAAAGACAGCCGCACAGAAGCCTGGGTTTAACGAACCGTTTTCCAGAATGGGCGGTGTGCCTCACGCAGCAGTTCGGCTCTGGATAAGCCCACATCCCATGCCAACCGATCCAGTTCTCTTGCTGGCAAGCCATTCAGGCGTTCTCTCAGTCGGGTACGGGTTCTGTGATGATCCAGAAAGGATTTAACCCTGGACGAAAAGACTGTTTCGATATTCATGATTCACCTCCGGTGCCTCATGAAATTCTATTCCCGCAGTATTTTTCGAACAGGTACAGATGGGTGGAATTAGGGGAGTACAGTATTCAGCCTGATCTTTACGAATGCTCCGGCATAGGCTGCAGCCAGGCGAGTTAAAAATAATCATCTATAGTGATGAGTAAGTCGTATTACCACCTCCTGCTTGCTAGGTGAAAAAACCATGAAAAAAATAGTCCTTCAAGTCGCCACATTTCTAGGCGCTCTTTCATGTTTTGGATCGGTAAATGCGACGGAGGCGAGAACCTCTCTCGTTCCGCTTCCTTCTATTGGCGATTTTACAAATGGTGACGGTTGGGGTGTTGGGCTTGGGCTGAGCGTTGAATATGAGACTGCTTACGAGGGCTCGGACGAGTTCGAGCTTGAGGTCGATCCGGCTGGGGCTGTTCAGTGGCGAACTGGGGAACACCTTTTTTTCTGGGCAGGTGAAGCCATTGGATGGCGAACATTGGCCGAGGATACCTGGTTGTTTCAAGCCTCTGTAGGCTACGAAGAAGGCCGTGAAGAGGGTGATTCAGAAGATGGCAGACTGGATGGGTTAGGCGAATCGAGTTCAGGGGTGACATTGCTGTTGGAAGTGCGTCATGCGCTTGCAGACGATTGGCGTTACTTTTTGGATGGCCGTGTATTAACAGGCGAAATCGGCACACTAGGGATTTTCGGTGCAGGAACTTGTTTGGGCTGCCAACCTGACGGCACTGGCTGGGAAATTGGCGCTGCTGTCACTTTTCACGATAGTAAGTTAGCCAATCGGGACTTTGGTGTGAACACACGGCAAGCCCAAGATTCAGGTCTTCCAGAAACCGATGTTGATAGCGGGTATAGATCAACAGGTGTCAATGTTAACTATCGAAATTACTTGAACGAAAACTGGCAGATCTTCGGTGAAGCTCTTTACGAAGTCTATGGGAGTGACGTTTCAGATAGCCCAATATCTCGGAATGATTATGAAGCGGAGATCGGTGTTGGCTTCATTTATGTTTTTTAAATCAAAAGGGCGATTTTCGGTGGTTTTTACAGGAAAGCTCAGAGTTACTGGGTTAGAGCGGTATTCGCCAAAAGTGGTGGGCCTTTCTCTACATTGCATCGTATTTAACTTATACGCGGTTGTGTTGTTCATTGAACTAGACTAACTCCAATAAATCTCACTTAAACAACGGCCTAGCTCTATAGCGACTGGGTTTGGTTCACCAGATACTTCATGCAGCATCAAAATCGCTCTTCTCATGAACTTACTCGACCCGCTGAGCGTTGGTTGCTGCTGCCTGCTAAACAAAGGCTGGCACTGCGATAGAAGAATCCCGGTTGCCGCAAACGCTGGCAACGGGGTAAAACCTGATGGCCTCTCGGGCTTATTGGTGTTCGCCATCCAGGTCACTTTTTAGCGCCCACTCCGGCACGCCTTGACCAAGGAGCTGCATTTTATTGGCTAAGTACAGATGTTGGGCCCTTGGGTTGCCCTTTGCTTCATCAGAGAAATCAATATTCCACTCCCGCAAGAAGTATCCGACCAAACACGCTTTTAATTGAACTGTCTTCACTTTTCCTTCGATAGCATAATCAAGGCTTATAGTATCTGGAAATTCGGCTTTGGGATGTGGGGATAACTCTAAGGTGACTTCTGTATTCCATGCTTCGTCGTGGGCAAGAGAAGCATCAGACAGGGAATCCGACTTAGCACTGTAAAACCTGGTAAGGTTAAAGTCTCTGAAGTCGGCGTTTTGCTCGTCAAAGCAGCGGACATGCCATCTCAATCCGTCATGGACAAGAGCGAGTGGCGATAGGAAACGAGTCTTTTTACCGCTATTCAAAGACAAGTATGTGGCAGTCATTTTCCGCTTTAGGTAGATGCATCGTGTAATGGTAGACACCAAACCTAACGGCAATGCTCGCTTGATGCTTCCGCTTACCCAACCTTCAAGCCGCCTAGCTCTGTCATGCCCCAAAGCGATAGCTCTCTCGCCGACCAGCGCAAAAAGAGCCTGATTAACATCATGCTTAAAAAGGGCATCCTCCTCACTACCACCAAGCAAATAGGCTTTTTTACGAAGGTCATACTCCAACATTCCTGGTGCCAGGTCCCCGTACAGAGCAAGGTCTTTAGTGGCAGCTGGCTCGCTGATTCCAAATCTCGTAACGAGGTCTTTTCGGCTCACTTGGCCCGAAAAAATCGCAAGAAATTCAATAAAAAACAGGCGTTCTCGCTGGATGTCACGCTGTTGAGTCATTTCAATATCGCTCACGGTGTTTGAAACAGCTTAGCACCTACCACCACAATTTATCACGTCATAAAATGTATGACGTGATAAAAAGTATTGCATCGATTAAAGTTTGAGCGTAAAGTTGCTTTGTGATCAGGTGACAAAGTTCTTGATCACTACACATTTCTTGTAAGTTGAACAGCGAGGCTTAGCACTATGAGTAAAGGAAAACCTGACAACCCCAATAAACCGGAACATCCAGATGTGCCACCTGGACCGCCGGGAAATCGGCCAAATCCCGGTGAAGGTGCCCCCAAACCGCCCGGTCACCGCCCGGTGGGATAATTATGACTAGCTGGTGGCAGAACTACCCTCAAGAATTCGAGGCAGAATTGGATGCGCTAAGAGCCTCAGACTTCCAGTGGGAAATCCGAAAAGATGACCAGGAACAAGGACGCCTGGTCATAGACCTACAGGTGACGCACGAGGGGGTAGCTTTTGAGCTCACGGCAGAGTACCCGGATAGCTACCCCTACTTTCCGCCACAGGTGACGGTGAAGAACCATTTCTTTACTCGCCACCAACACCCCTGGAATCGCAATCTTTGCCTGTTGGAGAGGGAAAACGAGGACTGGCGACCGGGTGTAGATAGGCTGGCAACTCTCGTTGAAGACCAGTTCCCGCAGATTTACGTTACGAACCAGAAAAACGGTAACCCAGACCTACAAGCAGAAATTGAAGATCATATCGGCGAGCCATTTTCCGCTTTTCTTCAAAGCCATCCTCATTCATCGATTGTGGTCCCCGACTCCTCGCCCAGTCCGACCATCTCTCATGGATATCTGAAATTGAAGAAAAGGAAGTTGCCCGAAGAAGTTGATAATCCAGCCGTGGTGGTAAACGGTGCGATAGAGGAAATACAAGACTCTGAAGGCAAGCCTATATTGGCAGGGGTTTCGAGTCCTCCGGTTTTCACTGATAGCGATAAGGCGTTTTGGATGAGGTTGCCGGGGCCTCCTGATGTTGCTGCCATCAAAGACGCAGGAGAGCTGCAAACTCAGCTTATCCAAAATGCCAAAGACCGCATTATTGACTTCAGAAAGCGTCTTGCGAAAGCAAAGACAGGAACAGTCATTATTATTGGTTTTGTCTACGAAGACGAAGTTGAATGGAGAGAGCACCGTGATGACTGGTTTTTCATTGCAATCAGAGTTGAGCAAGGTGCACGAAAATCGAGGCCTTCTCGGCTGCGCACGGCATTTGTCAGGCCAGATTGGGGTGGAGAAGAAGCATGGCTCATGCGCGCCCCTTTTTTGCAGAGTGTTCGAGACAAAAAAGTCGTTTTGATTGGAGTGGGCAGTCTAGGATCTTCCCTTGCTCTTAAGTTGGCCAGTGCCGGGGTCGGTGAATTGCATCTTATTGACCGTGATGTTGTCCAAGTCGGTAATACGATCCGGTGGGCCTTGGGGTGGCAAGCTGCAGGCCTATTAAAAACTCATGCAATAGCTGGTTTTATCGAAACGAATTACCCTTACACTCGGGTCCAACCACATTATGTGAACATTGGGCTGCCTCATGGAGCACGGGAGCAATCCGACCGGGATGTCTTAGAGCACCTGGTTGGTCACGCTGATCTGGTGATTGATGCAAGCGCTAGCTACCGCGTTAATCATTTCATTGCGGACCTCACTGCTAGCATGGAAAAACCTTACTTATGGCTTACCACAACACATGGTGCGGCGGGTGGGACTCTGGGCAGAGTAGTGCCTGGCAAAACAAAAGGCTGCTGGCATTGCTTTCAATACGCGCTGGGCGACAAGACCATAGAGCCCCCGGCTGATTCTGGCGGAGAGGATATACAACCGGGCGGATGCGCCCAGGCAACGTTTATAGGAGCCGGTATCGATAGTGAGGAAGTGGTGGTTCTGGGATGTCGTTTGGCCATAGCGACGCTGTCGGATAACGACGAAAGCAGATATCCCGATTTCGATTGGGACGTGGCAGTTGGTGATTTCTGGGACAAAAAGACTGGTGTCTCTCTCGCCCCTCGATGGACAACCAGCTCACTGGGAGCACATCAGCACTGTAACCGGTGTTCCCCGTGAGAGAGACGGTATGGGCGAGCTGCTCAGTCGTCGAGGGCATGGAATTAGAGGCCGACCGGGCTTTCCCCTATGAAACCGGTGGCGTACTCGCGGGTTATACATCAGAAAAGGGCATACCCGTTATTTGCGCTTTCACCGGGCCCGGCCCCAACGCTAGACATGATTTCATTCATTTTGAGCCTGACCACGATTGGCAATGCGAGCAGCTAGAAGAAATCTATCTCAAATCATCAGGCCTAATGACATATCTTGGAGATTGGCACACCCATCCAAATGGGCTCGCTAAGATGAGCCGAATTGACAAGAAAACACTTCGTAGGATTGCAGAGCACAGAGAAGCTCAGTGTGATTTCCCTTTAATGATGATAGGTGGAGGTTGTAGCCGCTCTTGGCAGTGGGCTTGCCATCGTTACCTTGGGCGAGATATGTGGGGACTAATAGCAAAATACCGGCGGGCAAACCTTAAAACCTTTGATGTAGACGAATGGGAATCAGCATAAGGGTATCCGTAAATCGGGTGCGTCTTGTTTTTGCGCTGACCCTGAACGGGTGTTTGCGATCCGGTTAATCTGGATATTTGTGATGATGGCAAACTGCACTATACGGTCTCGCTGGGGGTGACGTTGGTTGATGTCGACATATCCTCACTAAAAGCTGCCTTGAAACGCGCAGACCAAGCGGTCTACGGTGCCAAGGGAGCCGGGCGTAATCGCGTCTTCTGGAAAGGTGATGATCGACAAGTTGCAAAGCCCGCCTGCCTTGGTGCCAACCCTTGTAAGTCGCGAAAAGATCAATGTCGGTCAGCCTTTAGGCGCTTGCGGTCTTTTGCCCACTGCTGATACTCAGGTAAGGCAAGAGGCCTCGAGTAGTGAAAGCCCTGAGCCAGGTCTGCGCCCAAATCGGTAACTATTTTCCTTTGTTGCTCTGTCTCAATACCCTCTACCGTTACCTCAAGTTTTAATGCTTTGGCCATAGAGATCATGGATTCCATGATCGTCCGAGCCTCTGCGCTGACTTCCAGATTACTGACAAAAGCCCGGTCAATTTTCAATCCGGACAGCGGCAGATGTGTCAGGTACTGAAACGAAGAATAGCCTGTGCCGAAATCATCCAGACTGACTTTAAAACCCTGGTCCCGAAGACTCGCGACGGCTTCTTTTGCGTGTTGAGGATCCTGGATGAGTGCGCCTTCCGTAATTTCAATTTCAAGGCATTCCGGACTTACGCCGTATGAAGAAACCAGCCTCCCCAGATCATTAATTAATGAGGGATTCATCAAGTTGTTGATTGCGAAGTTGACACTAACCGGCATGAGATTCTGCGACCTCATATTTTCGCATGCTCTAGCAATCACGAAGCGCGTCACAGGATCTATCAGCGTCGTACTTTCAACCTTGGGCATAAACAGGCCAGGCATAACCATTCTGTTTTCACGGTCGAACCAGCGCAGCAAAGCCTCTGAACCGACGAGTTGGCCGGACCGCATACATATTTTGGGCTGGTAGAATAGCTGAAACTCCTGATTCTCTAACCCATCGCGGACCCGCGCTATGAGCTGTACACGCTCTGCAGTTTTTTGGTCGAACATCGGATCGTAACGGCGGTAGGGAACATTATTCTCAATTGCTACCGACAAACCAGTTCTTGCGCGGTTGATAACAATCTCGGGATTCTGATCGTTTTCTCGAACAAGGTAGCTTCCGGCAACAATCTGGACACGGAGCGAAATACCTTTGACAATGGTTTCCGCTTCACCAACCCTCTGAGCAACTTCGAAAACAGAGCCCACTTCCTCTTGGCGGTCCACGTCGTTGCACGAAACAACGGAGAATAAAATCGCCAGCTCGGATTTGCTGAATCGATAAATCTGGTGGGGTATTTGTATATTTTGACTGATACGCTCAGCCAGGTCTTTCACCACCTGTTCAGCAGTGTCAGCGCCCAAGGACTGCAAAATCTCCCACAAGTCCTGCATCCTCACCAAGAGTATCGCTGCCGAAGGAGCCTTATCCTGACTTGCCCGTCGAAGCAATCTTTCAATATCTCGTGTCAGGGCAGCTTGCGTCCGAAGTCCGGTCTTGTGATCGACTTCGAGCGCCTGAAGCCTGCGTTCATTGGCTAGTTTCAGGCTTTGAAAAAGTCCCGCTGAAAAACTTCCAATGAGAAGAAAGAAAGCGATTCGTGCCAGCCAGTTGTCCATTGACTGGGACGTGCCATTTGAGACATCAAGGGGCATCCACGGGCCAATAAGAATACCTCCCGTTATCGCGCAGAGCACTGCCCCGGGCAGCCCAAACCAAACAGCGGATAACAGTATCGGTACCAGAATGACGTAAGGATATGCGTAACCGGTGCCTCCGGTGGCGAAAACAACCCAGGTTCCAGCGGTTAATAGAACAATAATAACGAGTAGCCTGCAAACCGCTCTAGCCAATCCCGACAATTGTGGCCATTTTTCGGAGTGCCATATGTTTTCGAGGGTAGGAAGATAGCTACTGCTCTCTCTATTCATTTGACTGCCTTGTGAATAAATGAGTCTTTACGAATTCTAGGTAGTACCTTCGCCTTCAGTTATGGAGCCCATTGGCTCACGGTATCGGCGTCCTTCGTGGCTTTTTCACGATCAAACACTGACAAGCGTAGTTCAAAAAAGAATCAAAGCTGCGTAACGAAATGTTACGGCTCCCTGTTGTCAGAACACCTAGGCTCTGCTTTGACGCCTAGAAACACGGAATTTTTCTCAAACCCGACACAAACACTGACGGCGCAACATCGAAAACGGTCCTCGGTTTACCCAGCCACTACGCTGAGGTTGGTCAACTGGGTTAATCGACAGGCCGACCATAAGGTGAAGCACCTTTGGCCTGAACCAACAACTACGTTGCCAAGATTGGAGCGTATCACTTGCCCCGAATTTCATCAGGGCTGCCACTTTAAATTATCAACCACCGGAACAGCTGGCTGGAAATTTGAGTTCTAAAATTGCTGTGACTAAGCTAGAGACAAAATGTAGACAAATGCGGGGATTCTGAACTTCGGCGTTTCAGGAGTTGGTATATGTCCGACGACGTGCAAAGAATCGTTACCCCGCCACTTAACGGGTTATGGATAACTGGTGTCGGTACCAGCGATTATACCAACATAACCAGGACAGTTTTTCCCTTTCAATCCTCGACGGTCATCCGCTCCATTGCTGGGTGCAACTTCGGACTAACGCGCCTAAATGGGCCAAGCGTACCTCCGAGAACAGCTACACACCCTCACCGAACCACATCAAGCCAATAAGGGATCCGCATGGTTTTTCCTTCTCAGTCAATGTCCATTTTAGTTGTAGAGGACATCGCCGCTATGCGGAAAATGGTGAAAGATAGTCTTCGATTGATGGGGCTGAACAACGTTTCGCTTGCTGAAAACGGTGAGCAGGCACTAGCTCTGCTAGCCACCAATCGCGTTGATTTGATAATTTCTGATAGCAACATGCCAAAAATGAATGGCATGGAACTGCTGAAAATAATACGAAAAACACCTGCCTGGCGCAGCATTCCTTTTATGATGGTGACGGCCGAAAGCGACAGGACTTTGGTCAGCGCGGCGATCGAAGAAGGCGTTACCCAGTTCCTTATCAAGCCTTTTACCTACGCGGATCTCCAGTATCGGGTCAACAAAATTACGAATCAGGTTAAACACGCTGGCCCGGCAGAAATCATCCCAGCTGCGGAAGAAACTCAGGAAACACCGAACGAGGCATTTGGTCACGATTTTGGAAGCGCCACGGTAATGCTGGTGGGCGACTTAGCGATGGAAAAATCCGTTGCGCCCATCCTAAAGCAGTTTCATAAAATTAGATCCGCAATCAGTGGAGAGGAAGCCTTGGAAATGGTTCGTGCTCTTGAGGCACCAGACCTCATCCTGATGGAGGTAATGCTGCCGGACACAACTGGCTATGACGTCTGTCACCAGTTAAAAAATGACCCTTCGACAGCTGCAATACCGGTTATATTTCTGACAACACAAGCAACATCAAATGAGATTACTCGCGGATTCAAGTCGGGATGCGTTGATTACATCACCAAACCGGTAGACCCCACGTTGCTTCAAGCACGCGTCGCGACACACATCCAAATCCGGCACGCGAAAGAAGACTTGCGTAACCACATTGATACTCTGCTGGAGAACGCCCGCCTGCGAGAGGATGTTGAACGTATGACGCGCCACGACATAAAAAGCCCTTTGTCCGCCATCATCTCTACTGCCGACGCGTTGTTGCAAAATGGACCATGGGCAAGACATGTCGCGGGCGCATTGGAAACCATGCGAGACGCAGGTTTTGACGCTCTCAATATGGTGAACCGAACCCTTGATCTTTACAAAATGGAGACAGGTGTCTACCGGTTTGAGCCGACTTCCGTGGATTTGGTCAAATTAGCAAAAAGGGTCATTCGAGAAATGAAAAGTGAAGCAAACCAAAAGCAGGTCCGTCTATCTCTGCGACCCGACCCGAACTGCTTTTGCCTCGGGGAGGAAAGTTTGTGTCTTTCCCTGTTGCGAAATTTACTTAAGAATGCCGTTGAAGCCTCCCCACCGGGCCATATCGTCTACATCATGTTGAACAAAAAAGCGAAAATTAATCTGATGATCCATAATAAAGGGACCATTCCCGACAGCTTGAGGGATACATTTTTCGACAAGTACACAACAGCCAATAAGGCACAAGGGACGGGCTTGGGGACCTATTCTGCAAAATTGATGACAGAGGTGCAGGGAGGAAAAATACGTTTTATGTCCAATTCCAAGCGTGGGACTGTCCTACACGTGGCACTGGATCCTGCCTTCACCGATCAGGGGGAGCAACAGTTGGTTTCATCAACAGCGTAGTGACTGTCAGGTAGCTGCGAGGAGTTCATGTCCAAAGATTCGGCGAGACACTCATTGGAATTAAACCCGGTAACGGAGCAGCGTGCTCGGTGTGCTGCCTCTTTGGCAGGCTTCGAAACGTTGGACAGGTTTATCGAACAGGCCATACTTGAAAAAACCGACCGCGTTTTCCAGGAGGCTGAAACCATCACCTTAGACACCGACTCATTCCAGGCTTTTCAAGCCAACTGTGCGTCTCCAGACGTTGCCAATGAGGCATTGGTCTCCGCGATGCAGCACCGACTCAGATTAAAATGAAAACTGCAGTGAGTTTTCTGGGCTGTCAGGAAACGACTTCATAGTTCGGTCCCGACGGTGACACTGGTCACCGTTTTTGTCCATGGGAATGAGCGTAGGCCTCAAGGAGGTGACCAGCGAGAAGCTTCTCCACTGGAATTGGGGAGGTCGATTCGATGTATCGAACCAGGTCAAGGATGGTCGATATGTTCCCATCCAGCCTGTTCTTCAAAACCCGTATTTCGGCTTGGGCCTCCTCGTAACGCTGTTTGTAACCGGCTCGGGTTCGTCCTCGCTTTGCGCTACTTTTCTCGCGGGCGCCTTTTATGCCAGCGCGCTCCATCTGAAGGTTGGCATAGCGATCAATTAAAGGCCTGCGGCTGCTCAACGAGCTGAGTTTGCCTTTGATGATGGTCTTTGCGACCAGCCTTTTGTGGAGGGACGCTGGCGTGATTGCCGCCTCTTCATAGCCGGACGCCAACATCAGCATGAGTTCATGCTCGATGGCCTGGGTTAGCTTTTCACCTTGCAGCGCCATGGCTTTCCTCCTGAGGCTGATTCGAGTCGGGCAGGGCAGCCGCAAAGCGGTCTGCCAGGGTTTCCGGGCGAGATACGTTATGGAGTAATCCCGACGGGAATACCTGCAAGACGAGGTTCTTGTCGCGGGCTTCTCGGGCACGCTCGACGGTAATTTTCATTTGGCTCGTCATCTCACGGCTTTCCTGAAGTGCCTCTTCATAAGCGGGGTCGTTTGCTTGGTGCCGTTCAAGCTGCTCCAGATGCGCTGCCATGTTCGTATAGTTGCGCTCCAGCCCCTCCAGTTCGCCCGGGCGGCCGGTTGCCAGGAGATTGCCACAACCGCCGCCCTGTAGGCATTTGAGCTTCTTGGGGCATCCATGGAGTGCCAGGTTGCGGGTGCAGGCGCCGTTTACCACGATGTGAAAGTCGCGGCCGTGGGTTTCGATAAAGTTTTGTGCATGCTCCGGGCCATCCTGAGATTTGGCGCGGTTATAGTCGTTCTGTAATTCGCCAACCAAAACGTCGGCATCCAGGGCCGTGGAAACAAAGTTCAGTGTTTGCTCTTCGGTGTCGAAGGCATGAAACGCCTGGCGTAGGGGGCGCTCGAGATCCTGCAGGGAGGCCTTAGCAATGCCGAGGTCCTGTACCAGTTCGGTGAGCAGGGTGTCGCCGAGTTCAGCCAGGGCAGAGGCAGAACTTGCGGTACCCTCCGGCGCGGCATCGCCATGTTGGTTGGCGCTTGGCAGGGGAGTTTTTCGGTATTCGATCAACCGCTTTTGGGCAGACTGGCGCTCGTTTTCCGTGAGGTGCTGGTAGTAGCGGTTCTGAGTGATGTCCATCCTGCCCATGATCATGGCCTGCAGATGCTCTGACACACCGGCTAACGCTAAAAACGTGTTCAGGTTGTGGCGCGGATGGTGGGACCTCCACTCGATACGGCCACCGTTTTCCTCTGTGTACTCCCGGACATCGAAAACGCTTTTATTGGCTGCGTTTCCGCCGATGAAGGCATTCAGATCGACGAGTTTCATCGGCTGCACGGCGGGCAGCACTCGAGCACCACGGGCCAGACCGATGGGGCTGCTGGGGCCAACTAGAAGCAGTTCATCGATTCGCATGGTGACGCGGCGTTGGCCAACCAGGAATTCGTAATTTATCGGGTTTGCCGGATCCGGAAGATACGATCGCACCACTTCCTCGACGTCGGCAAAACTGTATATGGGCTCTTGAACCTTACCCCGGGCAACCCCGGGTTTGGTCTGAAATCCAATAGGCGAAAGCTTTCTGGCTTTAACCCAACTGCGAACACCATTTTGGAGGCGCTGGTAGAGAGGGCGCTCATCTTTCGTCTCGGTGTATCGAACGTTACTTTCGATGATTTGGTTGATCAGGTCCGACTCGGAAACGGTGGATTCCTTCCAGTTCAGGATGTGCTTTCCGCCAGATTCAACGAGCCACCGAGCGTGCTGATGAAACGGGTTCGTCAGTTCGAGAATTCGAAGATAAGCCCGCCTGGCAATTGGCGCGGCATTGCTTTCGAACCAGTGGATTCGGTTTTCGGCATGCTTCTCGGCGTAATAGCGGATTCCGTGTTGCTCCATTGGTGAGCCGTCTGCAGCGATTAATGGCATCCCCGTCTCTTTGCTCTGCAAAGGGCGCGTAACCCAGCAACCTCGGGGGAGGAAAAGAACTTCATCGCCTCGCAGACCGGTGCAGAACAGAAGGTCAACCACCCGGCAACCCAGCTCTTCCCAATAGTGGCGAGGGCTGGTCGTGATCGCGGCAAAGCCTTTCAGAGCGGCGAACGTGATCAGCCTTTGTTCGTCGTCATCTCTGGACCGGTCATCAACCACACCGTCCTTGACCGCTTTCCGTGCGACCTTACCGCGGTTCTTCTTGTTATCGGCTGTGTGTTTGTGCTCGTACTGTGGCGCTGTCAAAGTCAGGCCTTCCTGGATCAGTAGCCGCTGGACGGTATTCGCGTTCGTCATGGCATCGAAGACGTTCTTGTAGCCCACAGAGACGAGCGTTTCGTCGATGTACTGGAAGACCGATGTGTCGATGTAGATTGGATTGGTCTGCTGGCGAGTCGCTCTGAGGCCAGCATAAATGCGTTTCAGAGTCAGGTGGGTGAGCAGTAGGCTCTGGGGCGAAGGCTTTCTATTGGCCGGGGCTTTCTCATACTGGTGCACCACAACTGCCTTGATGAAATCGACATAGTCCCTGTCGGCGATCACCTGGCTCTCAAATCCCTTCATGCGGGAAATTTCGGTGTGAGCCATTGAGCTTTTTCCCGCTCGAATGGATAGCCAACCGGTGCTTTGATTACCCCAGGTCGTCGCACTCCATGGCTGCTGAGTTACAGGCTCGATCTCGGCCTCATAATAGTCCCGACGGGCCTGGATGAAGCGCTGAAGATTCTCGATAACCTGCTTCACTGGCAGCCCTTCCGATGCTTGCAGTGATTGATCACCACCTGGACTTCGGCGATCACGCCCTCGAGTTGCATAACGGCAGGATTTCGGTGGGTTTGGCCGGCGGCGTCTGAAATCGCAAGCTGACTCGCAGCCTCAGCCTTCAACGCGTCCCTGACGCCGGCGTGGTCTCCATCCAGGAAGGGATTGAAGTCGCTGCAGCCATAACAACTCCGGACCGGCTCAAAATCGCAGGAGCTGGAACTGCATCCACCAATGCCTGTAAACAAACGGTTACCGACCATGCCCGCGACTTTCCGGCCGCGCCAATCCGATTCCTCGCCGATTTCACCAGTGAGAATCATGCCCATCATTTCCTGGTAGGCCGCGTTTTCACCAAGAGCTTTTTGTTTGATCACCGCCAATTCCGGCGTTGCGGCTATGTAGTGACGGGCCGCCACGGTGCTGCTGTGGCCAAGTACTCGGGCAATCTGATCGGCCGATGCGCCAGACATCGCCAGGCTATGGCCTACGTGGTGGCGGAAATCATAGGCCGTCAGGTGAGGGAGGTGACGTAGGAAATCCTTGAGCTCGGCGGTTTCTGGCATTGGGCCTACGAAATTCCGGGCGGCCCAGGCTCGCAATCGAGAATTCAGAGCCTTGTCGAAGCTTTTCGCCATAGCCAGGGATCCATCGGGGAGCCGCAACAGCTGGCCATTTGCCAGATCCGGCCGATATCGATCAATCAAAGCCTGGATGATGGCGCCGGCTTCCGGGCTCAAATCCAGTTCAAATGGAGCCTTGTCGACCCGCTTGGCCTGTTTGGCAGGCGGTATGCTGATGGAGAAATAGCGATTGTGCAGGTTCTTGAAGTCTTCTTCTTTCAATTTGAATAGCTGGGCAGGGCGCATGCCACCCTCTAAACACAAGACAAGCGTGGCTAGCCCTCGGAGCTCACTGGTCGTTCTATCATGGAGAATCGCAAGATCACGACCTACACCCATCTCTATGAAGCGAATGACTGCCGGTTTTAGTTTCAGTTCAAGATCATAATAAGCTTGCCATTCGTCCCTTGGTGTTAATGGTTGAAGCGCCTCAAGGTCAAACAAATCATCGGATGAGAATCCCGGGAGCTCATTTTCGCAACACAGAGCAATCAATCGTTTCCAAGGGAAATAGGCGTCTCGCTCCTTCAGTTTCTTGAGACGCTCGATGCAGTTTTTCGAGTCAAACACACTTAAACCCGTGAACATGACCGAGCAATACTCAAGAAGCCTGAACGCGTATGCAGGTGAGTAGGATCCCAGAAATCGGCCCGCTGCCCAACGGAGCAAATGAGTGATGGCAACCGTGCGATCTGCGAGGAAACGCTCATCACCTGCGGTCTTGGCTGCTTTTTCAGCATAACGCTCAAAGTCAAAGACAAAATTATTCCCAGATGACCGCAAAGCCCATGATTGTTCGGAAGTGTCGAGATACTGAGTGTCATTTGGATCAGGCGCGAATAACGGGATGAATCTTCTCATTGGTCGCTGGGAAATAGCCTGAACCAAGTCTTCGGAGAGCAGCTCTTCTAGAACCGTCCTGCCCTCCGATGCACTCTGGGCCGAAGTCGGCTCGCTATTTCGTCCCGGTTTTACTGAAACCCTCATCGGTACTCTGGCTCCATTTGTTTTTCTTGCGACTGGGCGCTCAATCGACGCTGAGCCTTTAAGCGACGAAGATTCGCGGCATTTGCGCTCTTGGAAATGTATCTGGCGGCATATTTCTGCGGCATCGGACTTGTCTGACTCCATCCTCCGAGCTGGCGCAGCCGGTCTTTTGCTGTCTCGAAATCGCAGCCATCCTGTTCCACCAAAGCCTCGAAAGTATCCGTTGCCCAGGTGAATCGGAACATGTGAGCATGGAGCGCAGTCAACGTGCCGCCTAACTCAACACTGCATAGCCCCGGAAAATGTTGCTGCAGCGTTCGGTAGAGATCATCAAACACGTTCTGGGCTGCACGCATAGACAGAGGGCCGTGATTCTTTCGTGTATTGACGAGTAAAAAGGGGTGAGGGGGGCTGGGCATACCTCGCAGATGATCGACGTACAACTCCCAGAGTTTGATGTCCTCGGAGGCAAGCTCCAGTAACCGCTCTGACCACGCATTTTTGAGCCTGGGCGCAACTTTTCGAGGGTCCCCCGCACCGTCGTATGTTGTTATTGCCAGCGCTTGTCCGGATCCAGAGGCATAAGGAACTAGGCTCTTTGTTCTAAGTAGCAACAGTTCTCCGATCCGCAGCCCATAATGAAGCAGTAGCCTAATAATGAGGTGATTTCGCACCTGTAAAACCGACTTTTGGTTATTGTCGACGTGCTTCTGCCAAGGATTCAGCGGATTATCCTGTTTGGAGGTCGACGGTCTGGAGCACAGCGCGATTGCTTTTACTTCTGCTGCGTTCAGACTTCGCTCTCTGACGACTAATTGCCCTTCAGACCCTCTGGAGAAAGGCTGTCCTTGTCGAGTATTGAGTCGTCCACATGCTTCACGTCGAGCCCCATGAAAGCGCACTCGATAACTATCGAGTGTCAGTATTTGTTCTCTCGATGTGAGCTGGGTATAACGCGATGAAACGTAGCGTCTCGCCAAGAACAGCAAAAACTGCGTCAGACAACTTAGACGGACATCCCGTGTTCTATCAGCGATCTCCGGCCTGTAATCTTCTCGCCAAGGGTCGTCGGTTAACTTTTTCCCGGAATCGATGAAGATGACGAAACCTGGATAATCGACAAGAGCTGCGTCCAGAGCTTGGAGTGGAGTTAATAGTGGGAAGCCAGGCTGAAAGCTCTCGAACAACTCCTCATCAAACGATCTGTTGTGCTTTTGCTGCCAATAGTTGTACCACTGACAAACTGAGACCATGTGTTGCTGAACGGTATTGATGGCCTTCGACAAGCCCCAGGTCTGAAGATACAAAAGCGGCAACAATGCGGGCAGGCCCGTGCCGGTATCACTTACGACGATCGAAAGCTGGCCGTGATAGGAAAATTTCTTGAGATGGAACCGGTCCCTGGCACTCATTTTCACGCTGTCCTTACGTGTCTATGAACCGACTATAAGACTGCGCATAACAAAAGGAGAGAAATTTTGGTGGAATTTGCAAAGAACCGCACAAATATTGAGTTAGAGCGGTACTGGGTAAAATCTCATGAACCTTTCGGTACACTGCATGTGCTTTAACATAATATACATTATACGCAGTACACGGCGCGGCAAGGCGCCCAGTAGGCAGCCAACCATGGAAGCCAGTCATACGTTAACGGGGACACGCCCGCGCCTGACGCGAACAATGTCAGCCATGATAGCCAGCGCAATTTCGGCGGGCGTTTTACTTCCCAGGTCGAGGCCGATGGGCATGTGAATGCGCTCAATCTCCGCCGCGCCCAGCCCGCCTGTGCGAAGAAGCCTTTCAGCCCGGGCCCGGGATGTGCGAACCGAACCCATGACTCCGATGTAGCCGGCAGCGGTTTTCACGGCTGCCATCATGGCCAGATCGTCAATGCGTGGATCGTGGGTTACGGCCACCACGGCCGTGGACGGCGTACACGTGCCGGGTGATGCAATATAAAGCGAGGGCAACTGCGGAATAAATTCAACTTCCCCAGGCAGTTCAAGATCACGGGTGACCTCTTCACGGGGATCGCACAACACAACCTGATAACCGAGGCTGATGGCAAAATTGGCGCAAGCCTCTGCCACAGTTGAATAGCCCGCCAGGATCAGTTTGGCGACCGGACCTATCCGAATCCTGACGACCTCTTCGCCGTCATTTACGACTACACGTGGACCCGTTGCTGAGGCAGGTTCAAGCCGGCTTTTGCCATCCGTGAGGCTCACCTGTCGCTCGACTTCCTTTTCACCGCCGAGTGCTCCCAGGACTTCCCTCAGATGGGCCAGGTTCTCATTGGTGGCTGCCATTCGCTCCACCAGCACTTCCAGAATGCCACCACAAGGCAAGCGAACACGGGCGTTTTCGGGGCCGCCTTCAGGTGCTCCATAGCGCACGATAACGGCTGGAAGCTGATACTCCCCATTGGTCAGGCGCGCGAGAAAATCCTCCTCAACGCAGCCGCCCGAGAGTGAGCCCAAAAGCTGCCCGTCAGCGGTGGCAACCATGAGTGAGCCCGGCTCCCTGGGCGATGAGCCGAAGGTGGACACCACCGTGCACAACCAGATCGCCCTATCGTCCCTAAGCCATTCAATGGCCCGTTCAACTACCCGATAATCCAGGTTTTGCATAGGAGTCAGCTCACCTGCAACTGATTGCCAACGGGAAGACGTCTGATGCGTTTTCCAGTGGCGGCATAAATTGCATTGCAAAGTGCCGGGGCAACCGGCGGCAGGCCAGGCTCTCCCACTCCACCCATGGCGTCATCGGGATTGTCGATTAAATGCACTCGGACGACCTTTGGCGCGTTCGGCATGCGTGGGATCAGGTAGTTGTCAAAGTTGCTCTGCTGGGCGACGCCATCCTTGAAGGACACCTCGCTTTGCAGGGCAATACCAATACCCATCACCACC
Organism: Marinobacter sp. SS13-12; assembly: GCF_030227115.1. Classification (NCBI taxonomy): domain Bacteria; kingdom Pseudomonadati; phylum Pseudomonadota; class Gammaproteobacteria; order Pseudomonadales; family Marinobacteraceae; genus Marinobacter; species Marinobacter sp. SS13-12. The sequence continues at coordinate 458,390 of NZ_JASSUA010000003.1, read as the reverse complement.
GAGCCTTCCATCTGGGCCCGGATTCGCTCCGGGTTGGCCTGGGGACCACAGTCGAAGGCAATGTCTGCGCGGTGAATGGTCAATTCGCCGTTATCGGCCACCTCCACATCAAAGACAATGGCGGTGTAGGAGACAAAACTGTGGTGGAACGCCAGCCCCAGTCCCCTTCCCTTTTGGGGTTCACGTCCCCAGCCCGCCTCTTCGGTGGCGCGCTCGATCACCCTGCGCATCCGCGCCACATCGATGGGATGCATGTCCGGATCCTCGCCGTAATTCCAGCCATCGCCGACGGTCAGGTTATGGACCTCGCGCCCGGGGCCAAGCAGGTCCAGCACGTAGTCCCGATGGTCCTTGCCGGCCGCTTCCGCCATTTCATGGGCAAAGCTCTGGATAGCCCAGGCATGGGGAAGGTTATAAACCGACCGGAACCAGCCAATGCGGACATGGGCAGGTGCCGGCGGGTTTTCCAGTCGTATAGCGGGAATACTGAAGGGCATGGTGTTGAAGCCCATACCCAGCTCAAACTCCCCTTTGTGCTTGGGGTCCGGAGCAAAGAGTGACGCGATGCTGGGCGACAGGGTGCGATGGCGCCAACTGGTCGCTTTGCCCTCCCCGTCCAGGCCAGCTTCCAGATAGTCGACAGAGACCGCATGGAAGTAGGCGTGTTGGATATCGTCCTCCCGGGACCACTGCAGTTTGATGGGCTGGCCCTCAAACTCCTTCGCCACGCGAGCCGCTTCAATCACGAAATCCGGTTTGGACTTGCGCCCGAAGCCGCCCCCAAGCAATGTCTGGTGAACAATGACATTTTCCATGTCTATCCCAAGGAGTCCCGCGATGCCCTCGCGGGTGGCCCTCGGGTTCTGGACCGGCGCCCAGGCTTCAGCCTTGCCGTTTTCTACCTTTACTACGGCCACCGGCGGCTCCATCGGCGCCTGTGCCATATGGGGCATGTAATAGGTGGCTGAGACCCGCTTGTTGGCCTCTTTCAGAGCAGCCTCGAGATCGCCGGACTGGCGGATGACCTTGCCGGGGGATTGCGCCGCCTTTTCCAGGGACTCCCGATAAGCATCGGAGGTATAGTCGGCATTGTCCCCCGCCGGCGCGTTGTCCCACTCAATCTTCAGGGCCCTGCGTCCTTCCATGGCAGCCCAGGTATTACTGGCCACCACGGCGACGCCGCCGAGCGGACTGAATGCGGCAGGCTGGTCCGCGCCCTCGATGCGAATCGTCTTCTTTACACCCGGCACTTCCAGTGCCTCGCTGTCGTCGACGCTTTTTACCTTGGCGCCGTAGACCGGTGGACGGGCCACCACCGCATACAGCGTGTTTTCCAGGTCAATATCCGCACCAAAGACCGCCTTGCCAGTGACAATGTCTTCACCGTCAATGGCTTTGGGATGAGCGGATTTCAGTTCGCCATTGATCAGGCCGGATTCCTTGCCGATAAAGCGCAGTTCACTGTCGGGTTTGAGAACCAGGGCGCTCCTATCGGGAACATCCAGTTGCCTCGCCGCTTCCGCAAGGTCTCCAAAGCCGATTTCCCGTCCGGTGGCCGGATGGGTCACCTTGTGGATTCCGGCGCGCACCTCATGTACCGGTACATCCCACTGGTTGGCTGCGGCCTGCTCAAGCATCAGTCTGGCGGCGGCCGCCGCTCGGCGCATGGGGTCGAACCAGTGGCGCATGCTGCGGGAGCCGTCGGTATTCTGGTTACCGTATTTGTCCTGATCCCCGTCGGCCTGACGCGCCTGAACCCGCTCCCAGTCTGCACCAAGCTCATCGGCAGCCACCATGGCCAGACTGGTGCGGATGCCCTGCCCCATTTCGGCACGGTTGTTGATGATGGTGACCGTGCCGTCAGAGTCGATGTGGATAAACACGTTCGGGTTATCCACCCAGCCACCCGGCATAGCGCCGGCACCGAACTGGGCCTGTTCATTAGCCAGCCCGATATCCCAGCGGGCAGCCAGTAAGAGAGCCGAGCCCCCTGCCAGACCTTTCAATAGGCCGCGGCGGCTAACGTTGGCAAGCAGCAGTGTATCGTTTGACTGGTTCATGAGCTGGTCTCCTTACCCGCGGCCCGTTCTATGGCGGCAAGGATGCGATTGTAGGTACCACACCGACACAGGTTACCGGCCATGGCGTCGACGATTTCCTGGGTATCCGGTTCCGGGGTTTTCTTGAGCAGAGCCGTGGCATTCATGATCTGGCCGCCCTGGCAATAACCACACTGCGCTACGCCCAGGTCCAGCCAGGCCTGCTGCACTTTCTGGCCAACGGCGTCGTCGGCCATGGCCTCTATAGTGGTGATCTCCCCTTGGGCAGCAGATACGGGTGTCACGCAGGAGCGCGTTGCCTCTCCATCGATGTGCACTGTACAGGCACCGCATTGGGCGATGCCGCATCCGAATTTCGTACCTTTCATGCCAACGACATCACGAATAGCCCAAAGCAGGGGCATGTCGTCAGGTACGTCCAGCTCATGCTGTTGTCCGTTTATGGTCAGGCTAATCATCAATCTCTCCCATCCTGATTTGATCGGGCTCGGGGTGTATCGTGAACCAAATATATTTAGAGTAGTTGCTACTGACAGCGCATACCAGAGAGTATTATTAGTCTTCGCGGGTCGGTCCTATTAGCACGATTCATCAATCCCTGTATTCTAGAATTTACTTTAAGTTTGTTTAGTACTTTGCGTGGAATGAGTATTGCAAGCTGTTGATTTGTGGTTGAGCGATGTTTAGTTCTTTCTGTGGTCGTCCAGCTGGAGCACTCCCTCGCAAAGCCTTACCCGGAACCTACTTCCCCAATAATCCACGAAACGAAGGCGCGAACCTTATCCGTGCGAAATTTTGCTTCCGGTGCAACCAGGTAATACTGGTATTCCGCCGGCACTGAAATATTGATCGGGCACTGAAGCAGGCCCGCTTTGAGAAGGTCAGCAACTAGGCTGTATCGCATCAATGCAATACCCCTGCCGGCAAGCACTGCTTCTACGAGCGTCGTTCCCTCTGTTACTCGTAGTGTTATGGATCTGTCCGGTATTTCGATGCCGAGTTCTTCCTGAAACGCTATCCACGAGCTTTGCATGTCGATCGATTCATCGATAAGCCACGGAAGTGTTATCAGACTCTCAGGTGTCACATCGCTGTTTTCAACGAGCCTGCTGTGACACACCGGCAGTAGCTTTTCCTCCAGTAACAGCCTGGATTCAAGCCCCGGATAATCACCTTTACCAAAACGGATCGCCAGATCCACGCCATCACCCTGAAAACCGACTAACTGGAGGTTGGGTTGCAGGCTTAGTTGGATCTCTGGGTGAGCCTTCTGAAACGAATCGATTCTGGGTACCAGCCACCGACTGGCAAAGGATGGCACCGTTGCTACTGTTAGGCGTCCGGGATCAGCATTTGGCGCAAACAGCGCTATGCCCCTTTCCAGCTCCTGAAAGCCCGTCTCCACATACCCTGAAAGCGCCCTGCCTTCATGCGTTAATTGCACTTCGCGGGTCAAACGGACAAATAACTTCAAACCCAGAAACTCTTCCAGGCCTCGAATGTGGGTACTGACGGCTGCCTGGGAAATGTTCAGGGCGTCAGCTGCCGACTTGAAGCTTAGCTCTCTCGCCGCGTATCGAAATGCCTGCAATGCCCTTAGCGGAGGTAGTTTCTGCATTGGCTCCACTCTGTTTACGGTTAATTTTTAATTAAGCATAGACGAATTTTTTCTGTTTGTTCCGGACACCAGTCATTGAAAGAATTTAACCGACGAAAACAACGAACAGAGGAGCCTAAAATGTCACTTGATGCGATTGCTACCAAAGGAGCTGAAGGTCCTTCACGGGCGAACACAGTTAAATTCAACGTAACCGCTCTTCTTATGAAGTGGCGAATGAAATACCGAGGCCATAAAGAGCTCACCGCCCTGTCAGATTTCATGCTCAAGGATATAGGAATCTCCAGGAGCCAGGTCGAGCAGGAATACACAAAGCCATTCTGGAAGAACTGAAGGAGCGCCGACCATGAAAATTCAAGTCCCAATTGTAAGTGCTTTTGTTGACGGTGATTCCGGCGGCAACCCGGCAGGTGTTGTGTTGAACGCCGAACGGTTTGATTCTGAGCAAAAACAGAGGATCGCGGCGGCTGTCGGTTTGTCGGAGACGGCGTTTGTATCCCCGTCTGAGCTGGCAGACATAAAGCTGGAATTCTATACGCCAACCCAACAGATCGCTCACTGCGGCCACGCAACGATCGCGACATTCAGTTATTTGCGTCAGAACGGCCTGCTTGCAAGCGACGAGTCATCCAAAGAGACGATTGATGGACGCAGGTCGATAAAGATGGAGAGTGAGTCAGCGTATATGGAGCAAAAAGCCCCCCATTATGAGCAACTCACTGATGACGTTCATCGCTTGACGCTCCAGGCGCTAGGGATAGCCAGCGCTGATCTAATTGCGGGTACCAAGCCGACACTGGTTAATACAGGAAATAGCTTTGTAGTCGTAGGCATTCAGGACGCTGGAGTAATCCAGAGTCTCGAGCCAGATTTTGCGTTGATCGAAAAGCTCAGTGATGCTCTTGATCTGATCGGACTTTACATATTTTCCTTCGATAGTGTCGGAAATGGACGAGATGCGGGATCCCGAATGTTCGCGCCCCGGTATGGAATCCAGGAAGAGTCCGCAACAGGCATGGCTGCTGGCCCATTGGCATGTTACCTGCGAGAGCATATCGGCTTCGACAAACAGGAGTTCCTGCTGGAGCAGGGACGCTGGATGTCACCGCCCTCACCTAGCGTTATCAATGTACGTTTGGATATTGGCGCAAGCGGCAAGATCGAGAATCTGTTTGCCGGAGGACGAGGAGCCCTCAAAGAAATCGCTGAGGTTGAATTTTGATGATTCTGAGAGAAGTTTAATACGATCTGGCTTTGATGCAGCACTCACATTTCAGCCACTTTTTAGTCACATTGGCGTTGATAATCTCCCAGCGGTTCATCAAATAAATACAGCCGATTGCTCCGGGCTGAGGCAACTCGATTCCGAGGGATCTACAAAACCCGTGACCTGGCAAAAGCAGATGTGTTCGACTACATCGAAGTCTTTTATAACCGAGTCCGACGTCATACCCACCTGGGTGGCGTCAGCCCGGAGGCCTTTGAGATGGCCTCCGTTTGAGGCTGGGGTGTGTCATGCGTATCGGGGGAAGTCCACTCGGAATTTCAAAGCGCAACATGTTTATTCCTATTCGACCGAGATTCACTTAAATCGGCCAATTTGCAATTCTATCTCCGACTACCATCAGAAACAGCGGCATGGGTGAAATCGCAACCGCCACAACCAGTATGAAGCGGGGAATGGCAAACATCCTGCTCATTCCGGCCGCCAGCGCCAGCCCACCCCCTCCGCCCAGAACTATATTGCCCGGGAGGTTGATGGCGAGCATCAGAGTCAGGTAGCGGTGCTTCAAGAGCCACGGACCCCATCTCTGGGGCGATTTTTCGGTCAGACAGGCCAGTCTTTGTCCGGTATCAAGCCCGTGGAATGTCTCCAAAAACGTGGCCGCCCGGACGAGATGCACTTCTCGCAAAAACCGGGTGAGAGCTTGTTCCGGTAAAAACCGTCCAACAAGAAAGGCCAGAAAAAGAGAAGTCAGAGTGCATCCATACACCAAGGGCACGATCTCAGGCCCGAGGATCATCATCAGTGCCAGCCCGATCTCAACACCAGGCACAAACGGAAGCGCCATCAAGAGGATGTAAGCGGCCATGGAGGTCATGATGAGCTTATGCAGCATGGGCTCGTTCGATGGCCGAATATCCACCTCCAGACCATCAATAACGCCCCGCGTCAGCAGGTTGCCCCCGACAATAATTCCGATCAGAATCGAAAGCTTCAGTAGCCCTGCCAAACGTCGCTCGGCTGGCATGGCCGGCCGGATCATGGACTGTCGGCCTCCACCAACCGACCCTTGAACCGGAACTCTTTTTCAAAGTTCCAGTACCAACGCTTGTTTACCCATGTAAAGGAGCCTTCGATATTGTCCCCGCGCACGGTACCCCGCCAGTGCATCATCGCGTCAGACTCCGTACACGGCACGTCTGCTCGCATCTCAATAGCGCCATCCTGAGCCCTTCTCACCCAGTAATCGACCTTTGCATAGCCGCAGCGCCGCTCGCACTCCTTGGATACGAACTGGCCGTCTTCGAAAACCAGGATGTCGTCGACGTCCATGGGCTTCCCCACGGGCCCGAGCTTGCTCTTGAAGGCTTTCCCATCCAGCGACGCCATAGGCACTGGAGTCAGGTCCTCAGCGAGCGAGTAATGCGATATGGCGAAAAAAAACAGCGGGATCACTAGCCAAACAAACGCGTGACTTGAAACTAGAGATGAAAAACTTTCAGAGAGGCTTGGTTTTAAATCAGGAGAATGTTTCATAGTCTCACCCTCTGATTATAAGCTTGGTTAAAGCTTCACCACTTCACCGCCATAGTAAAGCAGTTTCAACAACCAAAGAAGGTGTAACTAAAAGCAGCGGGCACCTGGAAAAGGCCGTAACCGGCGAATACATGTGCTTTGCTTGGTGGTCTAGGCAAAGCGGGTAAGATACGGGTATTTGCATACGCCGAGTAATGGTTTCTTCATACGCCTTGAAGAGCCTCTTCCTAGTACACTAATGATGAGCTTGAACACTATGAGGCAACCGACGAATTGTGTTCGCTGATCCTGATCGATTGGAAAGGCTTCTGGAAACGGGAGCACGCCCCAACGACAAACCACTGGAGGTTTCTGAACTGATGAACATTATCCCTGTAATTACTCTGTTTGGCGGCTTGGCGGCATTTTTCACTCTAGCCGTTACACTCAGTTATGCTGTCGGCAAAACTCAGGTCATTGAGAAGCATAACGAAAATCAATTGATCGGCTAGCAATTGTCTCGAAGCCAGAATTGACCTGCCCCCCAATCATTGACCCGCTCACTGCTTAGCAATGTCGGTTACGAGTAAGCATCCGGCCATTATACCTTGTCAGGAATGGCCAACCTCCAGTTGTACGGCAATAGCTCGTCGATGGCGCTGTTCTTCTGGCCGATTCAAGAATCCGGTTTATTCCTTCCCTTGCGAACAGCTCCACGGACACTCGGGCAGGCAGGCTTGGTTGACTGCCAAACATTTCCGGTTTTTGAATGAACGTTTTTTGCCAGTGAGACCGTTGGTCATCAAGTGCGTCCTTTTGTGTGAGCCACGCTCTAAATCCTATCAGTTACTCGAAATTGGGTTCATACTGGATGCTGAAAGCATGGGCATCAGACATAGGTGGACAGACCGCATGAGTAAAAGCCAGGACAGAAAAAAAGACACTAAAAAGAAACCACTTTTAACCCCCAAGGAAAAGAAAAAGGAGAAAAACGCAAAGAAAAACGAAACCGATGTACTGGGACATTGATTTCAGGAGCCGCTGAAAGCGCCCCGCCTGAGCGGCCTCCCTTTGAGCCGGACGGCCAATTTCTCCAATCGATTATTCTCGTGATTGAGCGTCATTAGTGGACGTTCAGGGTAGTGGTATAAATTCGTTTTCGTCTCCGAGTACTTTGGCAAACCTCCCATCACGCCAGTCATTTTTTGCCTGAGCGATACGTTCCTTCCGGGAAGATACGAAATTCCACTCTATAAATCGCCGCCCTACCGGTTTACCTCCAATCAAGACGATACGGGAGTTTTCCGCGGCAGTGATGGATACCGTCTCACCGGCAGACACTATCGCCATGCTGTGAGTGGGTAAATTTGTGCCCGCTGCGTCGAGCGAGCCCTGAACGACGTATACAGCGCGCTCCGGAGCATCTGGCAATTCGAGAGCCTGGCCAGCCTTCAGTGAAGCTTCGGCATAGAGGGTATCGGCAAATTGAAGCACGGGCGATGTCACTCCCCAGGCACTGCCGATCATTACGCGTACCGGCACCCCATCAACTTCCATCGCAGGAATCTCGTGCTCACTGTAGTGATGGAATGAAGGCTCGGTTTCCTCATCCTGATCAGGCAGAGCCAACCAAAGCTGAAGTCCGTGGAGGCCATGGTCAACATTGGTTATCTCAGGTCGCTCCCGTTCAGAATGAGCTATGCCCCTGCCCGCCACCATCAGGTTGATGTCACCGGGGCGAATGGACTGCAAACTACCTACCGAATCCCGATGTAGTATTTCACCCTCGAACAGGTAGGTCACAGTGGCAATGCCTATGTGCGGATGAGGTAAGACATTGATTCCCTCTCCGGCGGAAAACGTCGCAGGCCCCATCTCATCAAAGAATATCCAGGGGCCAACCATTTTTCTCTTCGCAGTCGGTAACAAACGACGCACGGAGAAACCACCAAGATCTGCGACCCTTGGCGTCAGCAACAACTCGATTGCTTTGCAGGGCGCCTGTAGGGCGTTGCATTCCTGCTCTAGTGTTGGAAGCATGTTGCTCACCGACTTCTACCTCACATTTATCAGCGTAACGTTCTCAGGGCCGCACCCATCTCGCCAAGTCTACGAGCATGGTTATACTTATGCCCGAAGCAACCAGGGGATCTGCCGCTCAATCATGCGCCGGCTTCTTCATCGCCAACCACTCCGCGACCACTTTATTGCTCGGCCGAGTTCCCTGCTCGGCCACGGCGGCTTCGAAGATTTTCGATTCCTTGCTGTCGTCCTCCTCGTCTAATTGCCGAAATTCCTTGCGCATCACGACCAGGTTTTTGGCAGCCTGCACGGCGTCTTTTCTTACTGCCATATCCTGGGATTTTAGTTGCATGCGCCCGCCGAAATAGAAACCGATGATAACACTCAGCAACGCCCAGTAGCCGGTGGGCATGAGGCTGTAGGATTGGGCTATCAGAAGGAACTTTTCCGGGCTTAAGGGTGCGATAATAAAAAACGCCAGGACGCCGAAGGTGATGACCGGGCGCACCGAGCGATTTAATCCGTCGATTAGCGAATCCCACCAGGTGCGATTTTTCCGGTCGACGAACTCAGCGGCGAATTGCCCCATTACGGCTTTGTCGCGGTCGAGGTCGGCCATGACTTCGTTGTGGCGGTGTTGTTCTTTTTCGGTGGCGTTGGGCTTGAAAACCTCGACAACTTCCTTGCTACCTCTGAAAACATCGCCGATTGCGCTCCACCAGGCCATCAGGCTACCTCCTGCTCAAATTCGGCGACACGGTTCATCCAACCTCGGAGGAAAACTTCCTGGGAGGGACGGGAAGCGACGATGGTGCGGTAAAAGTTGCGTCGCTCTTCCAATAAGGCTTTGAGAAAATAGTCGCCCATGACGTTTTGGGCCCAGGCAGCGGCTTTGGCGGTGTTGGGGCCCATGGCGCCGTCCTCGTCCAGGGGCGGTTCCTTACCGGCCTGGTTGATCACACTTTGCACGAATTTTATCGCCCGCCGCGGGCCGTGGTTGACCGCGCAATCGAAAATAAACGGCTGGATTTCTTCCGGCAAGCGGTGGATGCGCGGGCCTTCGAAGTAGTTGCTCTCGTAGATATCCCGGGCCACGTCTTCACTGAGATTTCTGACTTCGCTTTTTAACGCGGCGCGGCCGATGTAACGGGACAGGGTGTTTTGGGTAATCCCAAATTTGGTGGGCCCGCCGCGATCGGCGGGGTGGTCGACATAACCGCCTTCGCGACGCAGTATGTCGTCAATCATTTCCTCTATGCCAGCCATGACTTCTCCTTAAACGGGTTAAGAAGCTATAACCGTGAGGCTGGTTGCCGAAGGACCTCAACACCATCGAACACTAGCCTATCTCGATGTTGCGAAATTCCAACTGCCGTTCCAATGATGTTTACCAAGACGTGGAATTAGACTTAATTTAAAAATAGCTTACCTGAGAATAAAATCCTTTACTTTCTCTGGTCGGCCCCCCACCTTTAACCGTCGGGATTGCTGGCCAGATCCTTCAATGCCTCCATCGCCTCATCAATCCGATCACTGGGTACGAACATGTGATCATGATAAAACCCTGCTATGACATTGGTGGTAATGCCCCGCTCTGCAAGCAGGCTCGTTACTACGGATGTGAGCCCCAGGGCTTCAAGACTGGAGTGGCCCTCGAGCGTAATGCGTCGGAACACCCTGTAGTAGTCCAGGCCCTCGGCTTTGGCCTGATCCAGAGGAATGACCAGGGTAAGACCTTCCAGTTCGGCAATGCTGACAATGGGTTTCAGTTTTTCCAGCTCGCCATACTTTGCGTGCGGCACTGTGCAATAGACATAGGTCGTCGAGTCCACTTTTGGCGAGAGCTGCTTGATCAAATCCTGCAGATGCTTTGGTCGCTTCATCTTTATCTATCCTCTGGCCAACTGTCGTGGGAATGTCCATTCATTGTAGACAAAATTCAGCGCGTTTATGAACGATGGTAGTCGGATATCGCGCTTTGTGTGGTCATCTGATCAACTACGCCAGAATTGCGGTGAAAACATAACAAACACACTCAGAAGCTCCAGCCGCCCCAACAGCATTGCCATCATCAATACCCATTTGGCTGCATCCGGCAATGGCTGGAAGTTACCTGCCGGGCCGATGATATCCCCCAGTCCCGGACCGACGTTTGCCAATGCAGTTGCCGCACCAGTGAGGCTAGTGGTCAGATCAAGCCCCAACAGTGCCAGGATCGCGGCGACCACTGCCAGGGTTGCCAGGAATATAAAAGAGAACGCGACACTGGAAGCGACAATTTCGTCACTGATAATACGCCCATTGTAGTGTCTGGCGATGACCGCATTCGGGTGCAACAGTCGAAGCACCTGCTCTCTTAAAAGTAGCATCGACAGCTGAAAGCGGAACATCTTCATTCCACCGCTGGTGGAACCAGAACAACCACCTACAAATGTCAGGAAAAAGAACAATACGATAACGAATGGGCCCCACAACGAATAATCCTGCGAGGCATACCCTGTTGTGGTGACCACTGATGTCACATTAAATAAAGCATGGACAAAGGCATCCAGTGGAACCGTCCCGTCAGTCACAATACGGTAAAAAGCAATTACACTCGCGATCACCAGCAAAAATTTGAGGAAAAAATGGATCTGTTGATCTCTCAGTAGCGGCTGAACCTGGCCATTCAGCAGTCTGACAAACAGAAAGAATGGAATGCCACCAAGCATCATGAAGATAGTCGACGCAAAAAGAATGGAAAGCTGATCGTACTGCCCCATTGAGCTGTCGGACGTGGAGTACCCGCCTGTCGACACCGTGGTCAGAGCATGGTTGAGTGCATTGAACAGATCCATTCCCAATAGCCAATACACAGATATGCAACCTGCCGTAAGAATCAGGTAACTGAATACAAGCCCGCGAGCCAGGCGGTTAGTGCGTGGTACCGCTTTTTCCGCCCATTCGGACGATTCCGTAGCAAACAGTCGCATGCCACCTATTCTCAGAAATGGCAGAATTGCGACGGCCATCCCAATGATTCCGATGCCGCCCATCCACTGCATGATTGAGCGCCAAAGCAAAATATCGTCCGGCAATTGGTCAAGGCCACTCAATACAGTGGAGCCCGTAGTTGTCACGCCAGAAATACTTTCGAAGAAGGCATCGGTAACGCTGAGTTTCAGGTCACTCAAAAGCAAGGGCAGGCTCGAAAACAAGGGAATGAAAATCCAGGCCGAGACGGTGAGGATAAACATCTGTCGTTGTTTGAGTGCGTGCCGTTTTCGGCCAGCGCTGAGGAAACAGAGCAAGCCAACGCCAAAACATATGCTTGCCGATTTTACGAAGGCCAGCCAATCCGGTGTCTCACCGAACATCAATAGATTTACCGGGAGCGTCATCAAAAAGCTGAGGAGAATCAGCAAGAATCCAAGAATTTGAACGACAGGCAGTATATTGAACAGCGCCATATTCAGGATCGTCCCGACATTTCACGAATCTTTTCCGGTAATGCTATTCCCATTGCTGCCCCGGTGAATTTTGCATACCTTGGAATACTGGCGGAGCACAAACCTGCTTTTGGGTGAGTATCAACGTAATCTGCTGCACGCCCCTACTCCTATTTAAGACCGGACTTTCCTGGAAAGGCGTAAGCAAACCATATCTACAGGAAATTTAGGACGGCAAGTAGTCAATTTTTACGGTATTTTTACGGGGCCAGAAGCGAACTCAAGGGCGATTCCTGGTGCAGACAGAGCTTCCCGTCGTACAGAGGCTGCATGACATCCATAGAGTGCAAATCCGAGAGCAAACCGGAGGCTTATCTGGTCGCTGTTGATGGCTCGGGCCAAGGCGAAGCACTGGTTCGGGCAGGACGGCGACTGGCCAATCGCGGCAAAGCACACTGGACCGTTGTAACCGTCGACAATGGACGTGCAGGGCCCGCGGAACGGCAGCGTCTGGAGCAGATACTTGAACTGGCTTCCAGATCAGGTGCGGAGGTAAGGCGACTTCGGGGCCATAACGTCGCAGAAGAGCTCCTGGCATTCGCAAAAGAGCAGAACATCACCACATTGATTCTGGGCCGATCTTACAGCCGCTGGTGGGACTTCCGCCAATCCACCGGTCGCCGACTGCTGAAGCAGGCCGAAACGTTCGACATCACCTTCGTCCCTGCCCCGCGCAAACCGCGCCGCCATCTGGTCGAACATCTCAACACGTATACCGAATGGAGTGACTATGCCTGGGCGGTGGCCAGTGTCGGTGCCGCTACGGCGGTTTCAATGGGGCTCGAGAATGCGCTGCCTCTGGGCAACCTGTCCCTGATCTTCCTGACCTCTGTGCTTTGGGTCGCAGCCCGAACAGGTATTCGCCCCGCATTGTTTGCTGCTGTGTTGAGCTTTCTGACCTATAACTATTTTTTCACCGAACCCCGGCTGACCTTCCACATGGTGGAGACGGATGAGCTGCTGACCGTCGTCCTCTTTCTGATTGTCGCGGTCATGGGCGGGAACCTTGCAGGCAGGCTCAGAGACCAGGTTCAGATGCTGCGTGCTTCAAATGACCTGACGGACGCCCACCTCCACTTCACCCGTCGCCTGGCCTCCGCACCGGACATTACAACGGTGCAGCACGAAGCGATCGAAGCTCTGTACGCACAACTGAAGATACCACTCGTTATTGTTAAACCTGGCCAGGACAAGGGTGACCTCGAACTGGTCACGCAAGGTGGGCCGACCCATACGCTCAATGAGGCCGCCTACTCTGCTATCGACTGGGCCATGCGTAACGGAAAGCCCAGTGGTGCATTCTCGGATACCATAAACCGTCTGCCTTGGCGGTTTGAACCTATCGAGGCAGATGGTGAGGTCTACGCAGTTCTGGGACTGCGGGTAGACAGTATGACGCCTGAGTATTACCGGGGACTTGCCATTGGCGTCTATGTGCATCAATTGGGACTGGCCTGGTTTCGAACGCAGCTGGCCGCCAATCTTTCCGCCTCCCGGGTTGCTGAGGAAACGGAACGATTGCGCTCTGCCCTGCTTTCATCAATTTCTCACGATCTGAGAACGCCCCTCGCTTCAATGATTGGTTCCGCGAGCACGTTGAAATCCATGTCGAATCGGCTGTCTGATGAAGACAGGGAAAGCCTGTTGGATTCCGTTCTCGGCGAGGGTGAGCGACTGGATCGCTATATCCGTAACTTGCTCGACATGACAAAACTTGGCCACGGAACTCTCGAGATAGAAAGAGACTGGATCGCACTGACTGACATCCTGTCGTCAGCTCTGAGGCGCACGAAAAGCATGATGGCCAGAGTCGGGGTGGAGCGGGATGTGGCTGATGATCTGCCCTTGCTCTTCGTGCACCCTGCCCTGATCGAGCAAGCGCTGGTAAATGTCATTGAGAACGCTGCAAAATTCGCCCCGGACGGATCAACTCTGAGCATCCGTGCCTATCGGGAAATGGATGAACTGGTTATCACCATCGCTGATGAAGGGCCAGGCATCCCCGAGCACCAGAGAGGCCAGGTGTTCGATAGGTTCTTTACCGGTGGTGAAGGCGATCGCAGCCCCCATGGCAGCGGTCTTGGGCTCGCCATCTGCCACGGCATGGTTGCCGCCCATGGCGGGCGCATTCAGGCACTGGCGGGCCCCGACAATCGGGGAGCCACCATAGAAATTACCCTCCCCCTGATAGAATCACCGGAACAGGAATCTGACCGGGAATCCATTGAATGACTGAATCAACACATAACCGGGAAAAGCCGGGCATCCTGATTATCGACGATGAACCGCAGATTCGACATTTCCTGCGTATCAGCCTGAAAACCGAGGGCTACGAGATACTGGAAGCTGAAACTGGCGAAACCGGCCTGGCCCTGTGCGCCAGACACTCGCCCGGGCTCGTAATTCTGGATCTGGGGTTGCCGGATATGGACGGTTCTGACGTCCTTGCCGCTCTGCGTGAACGGTCGTCGGTTCCGGTTATTGTTCTGTCTGTTCGGGACCAGGAGCTGGAGAAAGTAAAAGCTCTCGACCTGGGCGCTAACGACTACGTTACCAAGCCGTTCGGCGTGGATGAATTATTGGCCCGGGTCAGAACCCAGCTGCGCAACTGTGAACGGAACAGCAGGCCACTCACTGAGGCTCCGGTGATTTTTGATGATGGCGCATTGCACATTGATCTCTCCCTGCGAAAGATCGCGGTGAATGGAGAGTCTGTCAGGTTAACCCCGAAAGAATTCGCAGTGCTGAAGGTTCTGATGCTGGCGTCCGGGAAGATCGTCACTCAGTCCCAACTTTTGAAGGATATCTGGGGTCCGACCCATACCAAAGATACCCATTATCTTCGAATCCTGATCGGCAGGCTCAGGCAAAAGCTCGGGGATGACCCGACAGAGCAGAATTATATCCAGACGGAACCTGGTGTTGGCTACCGTTTTCTGGAATGGTTTTGTGCAGGCACACACAGTGCCTGAATCAGGGCTGCGGTGTTTTCCTGGCTGTTGGAGTTGCCTGTTGTTCATGTTCCTAAGCTTGCCCGGATTGATTGCCCTATCTATAGTCGACATGTACCCCCTGACATGGGTTCTGAAACCACGTTTAACGGGCTACACGGGCCACGGATGTTGACGGCTTGTGAACCATTTCGGTACGCGCCGCCCTATCATGGAGGAGGCCATTCACTATGAAGCTGGTTCAATTTATCCAGACGAAAATGGAGCAACTGCTTGAAGACTGGGAAGAAGCCGCACTGGACATCGCTCCGCAATTGAAGGGCGAAGACAGCCCCGCCCTCAGGGATCACGCCCGTTCGATGCTGGAGTTCATACGCCAAGACCTGAGTGCGCCCCAGACCCGGGACGAGTTGGCCCGCAAGGCCCTTGGCAACGTCAAAGCGCCCGCTTCGTCAGCCCATGCCATGGACCGTGTCGAGCAGGGTCTTTCGATGTTTCAGATGGTTCAGGAATTCCGCTCCCTGCGGGCCAGGGTTACCGAGGACTGGAGTGATGAGCAGCAGAGCCTCACCGCAGAAGACATCGCTGAACTGGTGCGGTTCAATGAGGCCATCGACCATTTGATTGCCAATTCAGTGTCCAGCTTCTCAGCCCTCAAAGAACAGGAAACACGCCTGATCGAAACTCTGCTGAAAGCCTCTCCGGACCCCGCCGCAATATTCGACCCCGACGGCAAGTACCTGTTTATCAATACGGCGATGGCCGATCTGGTCAACATGCCGCACCGGGAGGTTATTGGTAAAACCCCATGGGAGCTGGGCCTGGACCTGGCCACAGGGTTGCACGACGCGATCACCAAATCCGTTTCCACCGGTCAGACTCAACTCAGGGAGTATCATCACTGTTATCCGTCTGGCCGCGAACTGTATCTGGACTGCCAGTTGGTCCCGGTCAGTAACGACCAGAACGAGATTGAAGCTGTGGTTAAAACGTCGCGGGATATTACTGAGCGTAAACAAGCTGAATATCAGGTCTGGCGAAGTGCCAATTTTGATTTGCTGACCGGCCTCCCCAATCGGCGGCTGTTCCTTGATCGACTTGAGCAGACCCTGCTGGAGGCCGAACGAATGGGCAGTTCCTTTGCTCTGCTATTCATCGACCTGGACCGCTTCAAACAGGCTAACGACCAGCTCGGCCACAAAGCCGGTGACCGGCTTCTGGCGCAGGTGGCCAAACGTATGAGTACCATAGTGCGGGCCATGGACACCGTGGCCCGCCTCGGCGGAGACGAATTTACCCTGATCCTGAAGGAAACCGACCGGGAGGGTGCGAAGGAAGCTGCAAAGGCCTTTCTGAGCAGTCTGGAACAGGCGTTTGACGTGGATGCTCACCGGATACACATTTCCGGCAGCATCGGCCTGACCGTTTTCCCCGATGATGGCAAGGATATCGATCAACTGATGCACAATGCCGATCAGGCCATGTACGCCGCCAAAGAACGGGGAGGCCACCAGGTTCTGGTCTACGCGCCTTCGATGGCGAAGAGCGAATCAGAAGATATCCGGTTAAGCCGGGAACTGTATGATGCCCTCCGGGATAACCAACTGGAGGTTTACTACCAGCCCATCATCGACATCCACACCGGCGCCATATACGGGGCAGAAGCGTTGCTCCGATGGAATCATCCGTGCAAAGGCCTGTTGACTCCGGACGCCTTTCTCGGCGTGACAGAGCAAGGCGGCCTGACGGACAGCATCACTGCCTATGTACTGGAGCAGGCAGCAATCTGCCAGTTGCGGTGGCGCGAGCTGAATGAGCAAGAGCTTTCGATCAGCGTCAACGAATCACCCGCCTCCTTTGTGACAAGAAGCCTTGTGGACCAATGGCGGGAGCGGCTGACAAAAATTAGCGCCGATGAGAGCGGGATCATGATGGAACTCACCCCGGCCTCTTTCAACAACCTTCGAGCCTCCGGATTCAATCCAGTCAAGAGCCTGGGGCTGACAGGGTCGCCGTTAAAACTGGCCATTGACGGTTTTGGTATTGAACCGTCCTCCCTGCTGGCTCTTCATGAGTTCAAGTTGGACAGCGTCAAGCTGGACAGAGAGCTGATCAAGGACGCTGGCCAGGGGGGCGAGGCCGACCCCATACTGGAGGGCATCATTGCTATGGCCCACGCGATTAACGTCCGGGTGGTTGCAGTAGGCGTTGAAACAGACGAGCAATTGCAATTCCTCTCCCGTGTCGGCTGCGACTACGCCCAGGGCTACATTTTTTCCAGGCCCCTACGCCAGGATGAATTCGAGGCATTGCTAAGAAAGGGCTGCCAGGAAGAACCTTCTTGATCTGTGCTTGCAACTCCGTTCAACGCTTTAGCAGCATCGTAGGCAATCGGGTAGCCACTGGAGATTTCCTTGTTTCGGTGGGGCCAGGGTATGTTTGCATACTCAGTAAACATCCTCCAGATACCGCCCCTCAGCTCGAAGCGTCTCCACATCAATGCGCAGTGGCTCGAGAATGTCCTCAATAACCTGTTTTACCGCAACGGCCATGTCCCTGCCGCCACAGACCAGAATCTGTGCCCCCTTTTCAACCATCTGGCGTACCGCGATCTGATCTTGCCTGAGCTTGTCCTGAACATAGGCACGTTCGTCAGATCGCGAGAACGCCGTGTTTAGCCCTGTCAGACGCTGGTCTTCAAGGTAGCGCCCCAATTCGGGCTGATAGAGAAAATCCGACTGCGAGCTGCGTCCACCCCAGTAAAGATACATAGGATGACGTTCGGTATTTTTCCGGATAAATCCGGTCAGCGGGCCAATCCCTGCACCGGCTCCGATCAGGATAACCGGGGTATTACCAGTGGCTGGCCGGAAGCCGGGATTAGGGCGGACAAAGCCATCAATACAATCCCCCGGCCTGAGCTGGTGCAAATATCCGGAGCAAAGACCACCGGGTTGTTTGCGGACGCATATTTCCAGCACACCGTCTGTCGCAGAAGATGCAAGGGAGTAGAATCGTGCGGCTTGTCCATGTGGCGGCATCACACCGAGCAGGTCGCCCGCCTCAAATGACGGCAACGTTCGGGGAGCTCGGGGGAGAAACTTCAGCCTCCGACCGCCCTGCTCTGCTGCCTTGAAACGCAGGATGCTGGTAGGCGCCTGCACTGCAAGCCCGTAATCCGCCCGTTCTACAAGCTCCAGCTTTACCGAGGGCGGCGGCAACGGATCGTAGGTCATCGCAAGCGGAGCACCAATTAGCTCACCAATCTTGTTTCCCCACTCGCTGAATTGGGAAGCGGAACACCGATTGATCAGCTCAATGCCATGCAGACGAGTCAGCCCTTTTCTGGCGAGCCCTGCATCCACGTCCAATGCAAACTGACAGAATTTCGGAAACTGCCTGTCGCCAAATCCCAGCACCGCGTATTTCAGCGTTTCCCTAACCCTGAAATCCCCGAGCCTGGCCATAAACCGCCGAGCTGACGTCGGCGCGTCACCGTCACCATAGGTGGAGGTCAGTACAAAGAGCATGGAGGCCTGCGGATAATGATCGGCCAATGCGTTCATCTCGCTGCAATGCACCCTGAAACCCGCCTTGTTCAGACTGGCGTGGAGTTCCCGGGCAAAACCCCAGGTGGTATTACCTTCAGATCCGACGAGAATAACGGTATCCGCCTGAGAGACATTGGCATTGTCCGGTAGTTGCTCAGAAGATCGGCGGCGCCACCAGATACCTATTCCGGTCACCGAGAGCACCGGGACGGTCAGCGCCGCAGCTCCAAGAATCAGTCCCAGCCACCACAGGCCCTCGCCGGTATGCAAACTGACTACCCACTGCTGGAACACGCTACTTTCAGAGCGAGGCTGGTACTTCAGCAGTTCACCGGTCGCCTGATCAACAAATCCGGAGCCACTGCTGGTTGTCAGGGAATAGACATCCCGGGGGTCATCCGGATAGGGAAACACCAGTTCCCGCAATTCGCCGAGATCAACCTCCGAGAGGGCGCTCAGGTTGGCCACTGGAGCCGGTTGTCCCCCAGAAACTTCAGCGGGGAACGTTGGCCCGGCTTCGAAGGTTTCGGGCAGCAAACCAAAACGCTGCGCTGACATATAACTCCCGGTCAATGCGGACAGCAGCAACCCGAGAACGGCAAACCGTGCCAGTTCGGAGTGAACACGTTTGTTACCGGAACCTGCGAACGGCCGGAACAAGCCAGCCCAACCACCAGTCCGACGGACCAGGAGAAGAATTCCGGAGATGCACAGAAGCACCATAAAGGCGGCCATCACCCCCGCCAGCGCCCGACCGACGTCATCCAGCAGAAACGCGCGATGAAGGTCCTTGATCCAGGTAAAAAAAGGCGATGGCTCGTAGGGTGCAATGCCCTCGCCGGTCAAGGGATTGACGAGAGCAGCTCCAGGCTGGCCATCACGGCTGTAATAGACGATCACTCCGCCGGAAGAGCCCCGCTCAATCTGTTCGGTTCCCGGGTAATGGGCGACAACCCGACCTGCCAACTCCGCCACACTCACCTCGCCAGCGGGCGGGATGACTGCTGCCGCCCTGTCCATTGCGGGCGCCAGGGCCAGAATGGCGCCAGTAATGGCAAGTGTTACCAGGAATAGCGCCGCCAGCAGTCCCGGTAACCGGTGCAATTGTCGTAACATCACCTTGGCTCCTGCCAGTCGATCAAAATTCGTAGCGGAATGAGCGAACATAACCACGCCCGGCTACCGGTTTTCCGGAACCTTCGCTGGTCAGTGGTAGGGAGATATCCGCCCGGTTATCCCGCATATCTTCAACGGAAGTGTCGACCCGAATTTCGTAGCCGTTGTCGATCAGGGCGTCGTCCAGGTCCAGAGTGATTTTCAGGGTGCGCCCACTGGTTATGCTGGCACCGGTCAGGCCATCGTACTCAGCCGGGTTCAGCCTGCTGCCACGGGCCCAGCCACTCAGATGCTTGTAGTACTTGGTTTTTTTCCCTGAAACCCAGAGAGTGCCCCGGTATTTGCCGGCAGCATCCGTGAGGTAAAGCGCCAGATAGGCACCATCGCCACCGTAGTCGAGTAATTCGGTTGTGAACGTCACTTCACGAGCCTGCGCAACACTGGGCACAGCAAGTGCTATCGCCAGGCCCAGAGCAAATAAAATCGTTTTCATACAGTTTCTCCGGTAAAAAGCATCGACGGGTTATTCCACGGTTACGCTGGGGCGACCCTTGACAATGCCATTGTCTGGAACCGGCCCCTGGCCCTTGCCCCGGGCAGCATCCGGCATCTGGGTGCCGTATCTGCCATCGTTATCTTCATCATCATCGTCGTCATCGTCTTCTTCCCGCTCCAGTTCCATCAGATTCAGGGAGGCCGGAGCAAAAGACGCCTCTGCGCGGAAGCCCTGTGGAGCCAGGCCTTTTACTTCATAACAACCGTCATCCACCTTGATGCGGTAAACCGTCCATCCTTCAGCTTCCAGTTTCTGGCGCAGGTTCTCCCGCGGCTGCCAATTGGCCACCGGATCATCACAGTCATCGTCAGCCAACAGTGGTGCACTCAGAAGCAATAAAGTGAGGCTTAAAATCACGGGTTTGGTTTTCATGGGATGTCTCCTGTTGAATCCACAATGAACACTCTATGAGGTTTACCTGACACTGGCCTGAACGCGCCCGGCCCCTGATCCGCAAAGATCAGCGAAACTGGAAAGCCTCTTTATGGAATCGCGACAGACGGAAGGGTGCTGAGCGCAAACCCTGTCTGATTGCCCGCGCCAGGCCTGCCGGGCCGCAGAACCAGACTTCTGCAGCTGCAGAGGAAGGCACACCGGCAGCCAGTTTTTCCGCCGAGAGCACCTCACCCTTGCTGCTGTCATGGATCTGCAGATGAATGCCGGGAAAGTCCCGGCAATGCTCGCGAAGTCGTTCCACGATGGGGTCCTGATCGGCGTTTCGGGTGCAGTAGTGCAGGTCTGCCTCCGGTGCGGCGACCGCGTTGGTGCCAATGCCTTCAAGCCAGGCCAGGAAGGGCGTCACACCGATGCCGCCGGCGATCCATATCTGGTGAGAATGGCGCTTTCTTCGGTCGAAGTTAAAGCAGCCGTAGGGGCCCTCAACCGTCACCGTTTGCCCTGCCCTGATTTTCTGGCTGAGATTGCGGGTAAAGTCTCCGAGCGATTTAATAAGGAATGTAACCCTGCCATCTCCCCGATCGGCACTGGCAATAGTGAACGGGTGGGCTCCTTCCAGGGTGTCAAAGGTCACGAATGCAAACTGCCCCGCACGATGCCCTCTCCATGCTTGCCCCAAATGGCAGGTAACCTCGGTGACATCCGGAGCCGGAGTGTTGATCGCGGTAATCGTGCCTCGAACCTGGCGATGTCGACCAACTCTGCCAGCCAGCGAAAGCCCGCTGGCGATGCTCCCGCCCAGGAGCAGGATGGCCATCAGCACACCAATGGGCTGCTGCCACCATTGCAGCGGAGCGAGCCAGGCTGCATGGAAGGCAAGCAACAGGTAAAGCGCGGGCATAACCCGGTGCAGGTAGCGCCAGTATTTGTAGGGGAACCTGCGCCACAGGGTAATCAGCAACATGGCGAACAACAGATAAATGGCAAACTCGCCAATGTCTTCGGCAGCATCGCGCATGGTGTCTATAAACCCGGAATAATGCGGCTCATGCTCACCGGCTTCGCCGAAAACCGACTCGATTACGTCATCGCCCATTTCAATCAGCCAGTGGGCAGCGGCGAATACCACGGCCAGAATGCCGGCCCACTTATGGGTGTGATAGATCTTGTCCAGTCCGCCCAGCGGTCGTTCCAGCCAGGCAGGTCGCAGCGCCAGCATCATGGCCAGCGACATCAAGGCGATGGCCAACCACCCGCTGAGTAGCAGGCTCTGTTTATAAACGCCCCAGGGGGTACCGGCGTCCGGGCCTGCAGCCAGATTCCAGGCCCAGAGGCCGGAAACCAGGATAATAAAAGGTAAAATGATCCGGATCATGACCTCTCCTCCGAAAGACAGCTGAAATAATTGAGGTAAGGCTATCTCCCAAACCTGACAGCCACCTGAAGGTCAGCCATTCAGGCAGCTGTCAGGTTCCGGCTGTAGTATCTTTCTCCCAGGGCTGGATCAGAGGTGAACTATGCGGGTACTGTTGGTTGAGGATACCGAGGGGCTTGGCGAAGCGGTGCGGGATCAGATTGCGGATGACGGCCACGCAGTGGACTGGGTGCAGACCCTGGCCTTTGCCGAAACGACAGTTCAGACCACAGCCTACGACCTGATTTTGCTTGATCTGATCCTGCCGGACGGCCATGGGTTCGGGTTTTTGAGGAAGCTGAGGACAGCCGGAAAAACGACACCCGTGATCATCCTCACCGCCAGGGATCAGGTGTCTGACCGGATTGAAGGACTGAACGCCGGCGCCGACGACTATCTGGTAAAACCCTTTGATCTTTCCGAGCTGTCGGCCCGTGTGGCCGCGGTAGCCCGTCGGTACCGGGGCAATCCGAACCCGCTGATTCGCGTGGGTGATCTGGAGGTCGATCTTGGTGATCACCGTATCAGTCGCAATGGCCAGCCAGTGGAACTTACTGCCCGGGAGTGGGCCCTGTTCGAGGGCTTCATCCACCGACCCGGAATGCTATTATCGCGGTCGCAACTGGAGGATCGTCTTTACGCCTTCGGAGCAGAAATTGAAAGTAACACCATTGAGGTCTATGTCAGCCGTCTGCGCAAAAAACTGGGGCGGGACGCGATCGTAACCGTCAGGGGCATGGGCTACCGTCTGGAAACACATGACCAATAAAACCAGCTTACAGAAAAGCCTGGGCATCGGCCTCACGCTCGGAGTCACCCTGCTCTGGCTGCTAGGCGTTACCGCTTCCGGACTCGTGGCGCAGCACGAAATGAATGAAGTGTTTGACAGCGCCCTTGAAGAAACCGCGCAACGCATTCTGCCGCTGGCCGTCACCGACATCCTGAACCGGGAAAACGGAGCCAGTAATCAAAGGGCCCCTGCCCTGAAAGACCACGACGAATACCTCACTTACCTGGTCAGAGACCGGCAAGGCAACCTCCTGCTCCAGTCTCACGACGCCGATCCCGGGGTTTTTGGCCCATTGCCACAGGAAGGCTTCTCGAACACGTCGACACACCGGATATACGGAGCATCGGCCGTCAGCGAGACTATCTACCTCGAGGTAGCCGAACCTCTGGCTCACCGCCGTGAAGCCGCGCTGGAAGCAGGCCTGGCATTGCTGATGCCTTTAACCTTCCTGATCCCGGTCAGCCTGCTGGGTATCTGGTGGATCGTCCGGCTTTCCTTGCGCAAGGTTGTCGATTTCCAGCAGTCCATAGAATTCCGTGGCGCCGGAGATCTCTCACCTGTTGCCGGGGATCAGTTACCACAGGAATTTGAACCTATTGCCCTGGCCGTCAACCGGCTGCTGGAACGGTTACACCGCGCGCTGGAGACAGAACGGAGTTTTACGGCGAACAGTGCCCATGAATTGAGGACACCACTGGCAACAGCACTGGCCAAAGTGCAGCGGCTGAAAACCCGGGTTCAAAGTGACCAACTGAAAGCTGATGTTGCCGATATTGAGAAATCTCTGCGCAGCCTGTCGGTCCTGTCCGGAAAGCTGCTCGAACTGGCGAAAGCCGAAGGAGCCGGCGCCATATCACAGAACCGGCACGATCTTGTGCCCATACTGGCAATGATTGTCGGTGATTTTGAGAGCCACGCACCAGGACGAATGACGCTGACCCTGCCCGAGAGCGAAGTGAACTCCTTCCTCGATCCCGATGCCTTCGCCATCCTTGTTCGTAACCTGATTGAGAATGCGCTAAAGCATGGCTCCCCCGAACAGCAAGTTGAGATCAGCATGGCAGCGGATGGAACGTTGAGGGTGAGCAATGGCGGTAACCTAGTGCCTCAGGACCAGCTTGCCCGGTTAAGGAACCGGTTTGCACGCTCAAAAACAGATGCGACGGGTTCCGGCCTGGGCCTGGCCATTGCAGACGCGATTGCCACAGGTGCAGGTATGACATTGCATTTGCAGTCACCGGCAACAGGACGGCAGGACGGTTTTGAAGCGGAGCTGAACGTGGCATGTATCTGACACTTACTGACCTCGTGTTGTTGACGAGCATCATTCAGTCCCTGAGTCTGGCCATTTTTCTGATGCTTCCCTTTAACGTCGGGCTCATCAGCAATCGGCTCCTGGTCGCTACGCTGGTTTTCTTCGCCGCCGGGCTTGGCGAAATCTTCCTTTACAGCAGCGGGCTCGCGCTCGAACACCCCAACTTCGCCTACCTCGGGACGCTCATCGGGCTTCTGCAAGCGGGGACACTCTATCTGTATGCGCAGTCGCTGATGTATCAGGACTTCCGGTTACGCAAGGAGCACCTCGTTCATACCCTGCTGTTCTGGGTTGTCGGCGCCATCTTCCTGGTCGAGTATTATCTGCAGCCAACCGGGACCAAAGTGCAGATCCTGCTGGAGCGGGACCATCCGGGCGTGCTGACCTCACCCCTCCTCGCGGTGGCGATCCACGCCGTCTTCCTCGGTTATCTGTACGCCACGATTCGCGCAATCACCCGCTTCGGCATCGGCCTTCGGCAGATATTTTCCAGCATCGAGAACAAGCAACTCGCGTGGCTGCGGATGCTCCTGATCGGCTACGCGGTGGCCTGGACAGTGAGTATGCTCTACTGCCTCACCGCACACGTGTTCAGAAGCGCGCCGGGAACGGAGTGGGTAGCCGGTGCTGGCGCGGTGACCGGCTTCGTCTTCATCAACTTTCTGATGGTGAATTCCCTTCGCCAACCGGTCATCTTCTCGGGACTCGCAGCCGACCAGGCTGCGTTGTTGGCGGAGGAGACGCCACCGCAGTTCGATCAGGCGTTGAAGGAACGGCTGGAGTGGAAGATGCGCGAGAACAAGCCGCACCTCCACTCTAACCTGACCCTGGAGCAGCTCGCCCGGAAAGTCGATGCGCATCCAAAAGAAGTCTCGCGGGTGATCAACCAGGGCTTCGGGTGCAACTTCTTCGAGTTCGTCAGCGGCTATCGCCTGGCGGAAGCGAAAGCACGACTGGCCGACCCGGCAAACACGTCGAATATCCTGCAAGTCATGTACGATTCTGGCTTCAACTCGAAGTCCGTATTCAACACGGCCTTCAAGAACGATACCGGGCTTACTCCCAGTGAATATCGCCATCGCGCCCTCCAGGGGAACATTGGTGCCGAGCCTCAGCCCTGAACGCCACGCCAATCGGTTCGAGTTTCGGTTTTCGGGAAGTTCGAACCTCCAGGCAACTGTTTTTATTGGATTTTACCAAGATTTCGACAGAGGGCCGATTTCACGCTCGCGAACGCTTTTCCGAGAGCTTCTCCCTACGCTGGTTTCCAAGCGGTACCGAATCCGGTAATCGCGAGAATCAACGCAATACGAGGAGAACGTCTATGAAAACCAAGCTACGGAAAACCACCCTTACCGCAGGTGCGGCCGCCATCTTCAGTCTGGTATTTGCTGGCAGCGCCCAGGCGCATTGCGATGCCCTGGATGGCCCGGTGATTACCGAGGCCCGCACAGCGCTCGAGGCGGGCGATGTTACGCCTCTGCTCAAATGGGTACCCGCCGAGGATGAGGCAGAAATCAGGCGCGTGTTTGCAGACGTGCGCAAAGTCCGGGGCCAGAACGAGACCACGCGGGACATCGCCGACCGGCATCTGTTCGCGACTCTCGTGAAGGTTCATCGTGCCTCGGAAGGTGCGCCGTTCACCGGCATCAAGCCTTCCGGGCAGATCGACCCGGGACTGATGGCGGCGGATGCGGCGCTGGAGAACGGACAGATTGATCGCCTGGTCGCAAACATCACCCGCAAGATCGAAGACGGTATTCGCGAGCGTTATAAGGAGGCGCGAAACGCACAGGCGCGCGCCGATCAGAGCGTAGAGGAGGGACGTGATTTCGTCACTGACTACGTCAGCTACATCCACTACGTCGAAGGCGTACACGGTGCAGCGGGTGGCAGCGAAGGGCACTGAGCCCCCTCCTTGCCAAGAACACAATGCGGGCTGCAGAGCCCGCATTCACCCTGCTGCCTCTTCAGAAATTCAGGATTTATCCCTAACCCATTTCTCGCCTTCCTTGTGATACTCCTTTTTCACTGCAGACCAGGCCACCTTATGAGCGGTTTCTTCCCGGTCTGAATCGCCACGGCGATCCTCCGGCTTGCGGTATTCTTCCCAGGCGGAGTTAAAAGCATTCCGGTAGATTTCCTGGGCATGGGATGGCAGGTTATTACGGACGCGGTCGGGCAACTCTGAATTACTGTCGTAAGGCATTTGATCGACCCTCCAAGATTATTGGACTTCCTGTTCAACGGCAGACCTCGGCCGACGTTACTCGCCCGGGGAGGCTGTAAGGTAATGAACGCTGAACAGCCCATGCTCGTCCATCCACACCTTACGGCTCGCGAAACCGGCGCGGGCGGCCAGCCTCTGAAAGCCCGGCACAGAATATTTGTAGGAGTTCTCCGTGTGGATCGATTCACCCTCGCGGAAACGGATGGTGTGCCCATTCAGGTGCAATACCTGAGCAATCCGGCTGTCCAGGTGCATTTCGATGCGGGATTTTTCTGCGTTGAAGAAAGCCCGGTGACGGAACAGTTCCCGGCGGAAGGCGATCCCCAGTTCCCGCTGAAAACGGTCAAGCAGGTTCAGGTTGAACGCCGCGGTAATGCCGTCGGCATCATTGTAGGCAGCTTCCAGTGTCTGATGGTCCTTCACCAGGTCAACGCCGATTAACAGTCCACTACCCGGTGGTAGCAGTCGATGCAGGCTGTCAAGAAAGCCCTCTGCGGCGTCCGGCGTAAAATTGCCGATGCTTGATCCGGGGAAGAAACCCACCAATCGCTGGGGATCGATCGCTTCTGGCAGGGCTATGCCCCGGGTAAAGTCGGCACAGGCGGCGTGGACCTCCAGCCAGGGATAGTCCGCCGCCAGACGCCGGGTGCTTTCGAGCAGGAACTCCCGGGATATGTCGATACCCAGGTAACGTTGCACCGACATGGATTCCAGTAACAGCCGCACTTTTCGACTGGCACCGCTGCCGAATTCCACCAGGGTTGCATCCTCGCCAGCCAGAGCCGCGATCTCGGGCATGGCACGGGTCAGAATAGCTTCCTCGGTGCGGGTGGGATAATACTCAGGAAGTTCACATATTTTCTCGAAAAGTGCTGAACCTTGCTGATCATAAAAGTATTTTGGGGAACAGTACTTCGGCTTGGAGGTGAATCCCGTGAGCACTTCTTCTGCCATGGTGGGGGAATGGTCTTCCGGCAACTGGTTGTGAAAATGAATCTCTGCCGCGTTCATCGGGTGGCCTCCCTGGCAAGTCTGATTC
The DNA here is from genome assembly GCF_030227115.1 of Marinobacter sp. SS13-12. Lineage (NCBI taxonomy): Bacteria > Pseudomonadati > Pseudomonadota > Gammaproteobacteria > Pseudomonadales > Marinobacteraceae > Marinobacter > Marinobacter sp. SS13-12. Next base: position 431,104 of record NZ_JASSUA010000003.1, on the reverse strand, counting down.
CCGAAAAGGCCCAACGGGCCGATGGGGGATAGAAGTTACGATACGTGGGGCGGATATGGTTGGCCGGCGTGGCACAGCACCCTCCCCTCAGTACCATCTGCCCGGACATGAATTTGCCGTTGTACTCACCGAGGCTGCCGGCGAGCGTCCTGAACCCCGGATAGGGCCGGTAGGCGCTCCCCGTCCATTCCCAGACATCGCCAAACATCTGCAACGGCGCATCAAGGGGGTTGCTCGCACTGCCAGCCTCCGCGGCAACGGGCTGCAAATAACCGCACTCAGCAAAATTGCCAGTCCGGTTCCGGGTGTGGGTGGCGGCCTGCTCCCATTCCGCTTCGGTCGGCAAGCGGGCCCCCGCCCAACGTGCGAAGGCATCAGCCTCGTAAAAACTGACATGGCATACCGGCGCATGGGGATCTACCTTGCGCCACCCGGTCAGGGTGAAGTGGTACCACTGCTCCCCCTCCCGGGCCCAATACAGGGGCGCAATCCAGCCGTTCTCCCGGATCAGGTGCCAGCCGTCCGAGAGCCACAATGCCGGGTCCTGATAACCGCCCTGCTCCATAAAATGCATATAGTCCTGGTTAGTCACCGGGCGCGTTGCCAGCTCGAAGGGTTCAAGGTACTGGCGATGGGCCGGCCGTTCATTGTCAAACGCAAACTTGCCCCCATCCTGTTCCAGGCCAATGGTAACCAGTCCGCCTTCGTAGGCCCGCCAGCCCATGGGCACCGGCTGCCCACCGGGCGGGGCGTGCAAACGTTTGCTGTAGGCCGGTTGCAGCGGGTTCTGGGCCAGTATGTGCTTGATATCCATGGCCAGCAGTTCCTGGTGCTGCTGTTCATGGTGGATGCCCAGACAGACCCGTTCTGCAATGGCCTGGCTATGCTCCGCAGGCGGGTTATTCAGTAGCAATCCCATAGCGTCATCCACGTAACGGCGGTAACGATAGACGTTGGCTACGGTCGGACGGGACAGCAAGCCTCGCCGGGGCCGGGGAAAGGGGTTGCTGTGGGTTTCGTAATAGGAATTGAACAGATGGTCATAAGCCTCGTTCAGGGGCACATACCCCTTCAGGAACGGCTTGAGCAGGAAGGTCTCGAAGAACCAGGTAACGTGGGCAAGGTGCCATTTGGGCGGGCTGACGTCATCCATGCTCTGTATGACGTAATCTTCCGTCTCCAGCGGCCCGCACAACTGTTCGCTGGCGAGCCGTACCTCCCTGAAGGCATCCAGCCAGTCTTCTGGCGCATTGGCTTCCACAACGAGAGTCGGGTAAAGCTCTTCCGCGTGTGACATGGCGGCGTTCCCTGCTTATAGGTTTTGCCCGTGGCCATCAATGGCCAACCACCGGTGCCTGAATCCTGCCCGGCGGCGCCGTGTGAACTGGCGCCTGCCGGCAGTACCGTAGCCTCAAGTTAAGGCCGCCTGACAGGATTGGTCAAGCTGAAAATGACTGGAGCGCGGCTTCTACAGCGTCCAGAAAGCCTGCCATATCCACCACCTGCTCCGAATCCGGATCGACGGTCTTGCCCTTGAGATCGGCGGTGACAATGCCTCTGTCGACGGTGTCGGTCAGTGCCGCCTTGAGGTTGACGGCGTATTCACTCAGGGGCGCATTGCCCTCGCGCTCACCGAGGGTTTCCAGGGCATTGGCGAGGGCGAAAACCAGGGCTGAAGGATTAAAGTGCGCGTCGCGGCCGTCGCTCTCCAGGTATTTCAGGTAGAGGTCATGGGCGGTGCCATGGGGCGCCTCAAAGAGCATGGTGCCGTCCTTGCTCTCGATGATGGAGCTGGCGGTAGCCAGGCTGCCGCCGAGTGCAGCAGAGATGTCCGAAAAGATGTCGCCGTCCAGGTTCTGGGACGGATAGAGGGCGTTTCTCGGGGGATCGGTAATCATCTTCTTGAGCTGGCTGGACGGACGCATGATCATGAAAGATGGCGGAGGCGTGTGATCCCGGGCCAGTTCCCGCCGCACTTCGGTAATAACGTCGCTGAAGACTTCGTCGTATTCCATGTACTCGCGCTTGAGGCCGAAATAGACCTCTTTGTCCTTGCGGGAGGCGTCGCGGAACACCTGGGACACCCAGTCCTTGATGGCTTCACGATCGTTGGACATGAGCAGAATGGGGTCACCTTTCATGACACGGCGGGCGTGCTTCTCGTCGCCATCAACGATCACCTTGAGGATGCCGTTTTCCTGCGCCGGCATGTTGAAGCTGCCGTACTGGTCGCCGCCCCCTGCGCTCATGCGGGAAATGGACACGTGGGCACCGCGACTGGGAATGCCGAACTCCCGCAGGTGGTTGACCAGTTTGAACAGCTTACGCCCGGTGGTATTGTCGGGTACGCCCCACAGTGCACGCTCTGGCGGGTTGGAGACAATGCGCGCAGCCTGGGCATCAATCAGCTCGTAGTAGTAGTTGAGCCCAAGCTCCTTGATCTGCTCGCGGTAATCGTTGGTGTAGATGTCTTCGATCACCGTACGCATGGCTCCGTCGTAGCCGGGAATAACGGTGTCTTTCAGGCCCAGGTAGACATCCCTTTTCTCGTCGATGGCGCGCTGGAAGAAGCGATGAGCCCAGGCTTTTACGTCCTCAACGTCGTTGGTGGCCAGTAGCCAGGGGTCACCCTTGCGGACTTCACGGCGGTGCAATTCCACCGGGTCGCCACTGCTGCCCACAAACATCAGTTTGACCACGCCGGTAGCCTGGGACAACTGGTTGAAGCTGTCCTTGATGCCGCCGAATTCCATGGTGTCTACTTCGATGTCGCGACCGATCCAGTCCGGGCGGCTGATGTTGAGATTGCGGAACTGGATGTCCTCACGGGTGATATTGCCGCTGATGCCTTTGCGGATGGCGCCGTTCGGGGATTTGGTGGCCAGTGGGTGAAGGTTGCCGGAGTCCACATCAGGATGCTTGCGGAGCAGCTCCTCCAGTTGCTGTCGGTTGACGGTCATGCCGGCGTTCTTCACCCCTACCCCATGGCGCTGAAGGGCTTCGATGGCGTCAGTCACTGCCTGACCATTGGTCAGTAGTCGGTGTTCCGCGGACAGGTCGATTTCCTCGAGCCGGATGTCCAGGCGCCCAGTAACGAATTTTTCGAGAATCCGCTCGAAAGCAACCTGGGCCATTTCGTCGCCGTGGAGGATGACCAATGGCGACGTTACATTGATTCGGCGGTCCATAGACTTCTCCCTGCGGGTTGGGTGGATCAGCGCCCTGTCTTTGCTACCCCAAGGCCATGACTCGCTGGTGACTTCAATTTTGCAAGGTAGGTCTCAAGAGGTTCGGGCCTTGCAATATAGTAGCCCTGCACGTAGTTCACACCAAGTTCATTCAGCAACCGCAAGACACTGGCGCTCTCGACGAATTCGGCAATCGTCTTCAATCCCATCACATGGCCAATATTGTTGATGGCCGTCACCATGGCATGGTCAATGGGATCGCTTACTAGGTTCCTGATAAACGTGCCATCGATTTTAAGGTAGTCCACTGGCAGGTTTTTCAGGTAGCCAAAGGACGACATCCCGCTACCGAAATCGTCGAGGGAAAAGCGGCATCCGAGTGTCTTCAGGCTCTGGATAATAAAACGTGCCCTGGTCAGATTCGCTATGGCCTCCGTTTCGGTAATCTCAAAGCAGATAATCCGCGGGGAAACATCAAAGCGCGCAAAACATTCGTTTATAAACGACAGGAAGCCCTCATCCCCCAGGGATGCCCCGGACAGGTTAATGCTGCAGGTCGCAACGTGCCCGGGGCCGGCTTTTGCAAGCTTGGCGAAGGCCGTCTGGATCACCCATCGATCGATTCTGACCATCAGGCTAAAACGTTCCGCGGCCGGGATAAAAGCCATGGGCAGTACCAGTTTCCCGTCTTTATCGTGGAGACGGAGCAACAGCTCGAAATGCGCGCCCTCTTCAGACTGTGCCGAAGGTACGGAGGTTGGCACGATGGCCTGGCAATGCAGGCGGAACCTGTTTTCCTCAAACGCTTCACTGATACGCCCCACCCATTGCGTTTGTCGAAACCTGCGAGCAAGAGCCTGGTCGTCCATGCTGTAGAGATGGATCCGGTTGCGGCCATTTTCCTTGGCCAGGTAGCAAGCGTTGTCGGCGGCGCTGAGCAGGTCGGCCAGCGACCAGCTATTGTCGCTGAAGTTAACCTGGCCAATGCTCAGGCCGACGCGGAAGGGCTTGCCTTCCCAGGTAAAATTTAGGTCCTCGATCTCTTCTTTGAGAGCTCTGGCAATCCGCTTGGCTACGGGCGCGGGACAATCCTGCAGCAATACGCCGAATTCGTCGCCACCCAGGCGTGCCAGCAGGTCAGACTGCCTGAGGTGTTTCTTGAAAACGGGCCCCAGAACGCGCAACAAGGCATCACCCGCCATGTGTCCACAGGTATCGTTGATCACCTTGAACTGGTCGAGATCGATAAACATAAGGCTGTGGGAGCCATCCAGTCCCAAGGGTGCATCCAGCAGGCTACGCAGACGTTGTTCAAATGCATGCCGGTTAAGTAACCCTGTAAGATTGTCGTGGTTTGCCTGGTGTGCCACCTCTGCCGCCAGCCTGCGGGCATGGGTGACATCCTGGAAGACCATGACAGTCCCGATAATCCGCCCATCCCTGTCCCGAATGGGCGCAGCCGAATCTTCAATGGCAAACTCTGTACCATCCCGGTGCAGCAGCACCGTTTGACTAGCCACTCCCACAGTTTGGCCACCGGCTAATACCCGCACTACCGGATTCTCCACCGGCTCGCGAGTCTGCTCATTGATAATACGGAAAACCTCGGGCATCAGAAGCCCCCGGGCTTCGGCTGCAGACCAGCCAGTAAGTTCTTCTGCAACGGGATTCAGATAGTTGATCCGACCTTCTTTGTCAGTCGTGATGACGGCATCGCCGATGGAATGCAGTGTGACCTGTGCCAGTTCTTTTTCAGCAAACAGCTGGCTTTCTACCCTCTTGCGACGAGCGATCTCCCGATTCAGGGCATTTACGCGCCGGGTGATCTCGACAAAACGCTGGTTGGCCTTACTCTCGACATAACAGCGCACGATAACCTGAGCAGTTGAGCCCTTGTCTGCACGAAGTCTGGCTCCGTAGGTAATGTATCGTTCGCCGATGGCGCTACTGATGGTGACCAGGCCGCGAATAAAATCCCCACTCCGGACCCAGAGTCTTATCGAGGAGTCCAGCCTGGCCGGATCGTTAGCCAGTTTATGCAGTTGGTGTCCATTATCCAGAGCAGTGAATGCGTTCCGGGCAGCATGGTTCATATCAACAACCCGGCCCTGGGCGGAAAGCAGAAGTAGTGGCTCGGGAAGCAGGTTTTCCAGCGATTTATGATTCATATCCGAATCAGCCATCAAGTTAAAGACTCAAAATATTCCTGGCCTGACGCAGCTTCAGACTCTGCGTTGGATTTAAGATGAACGACGACCCGACACCCCTGATCGCCCCGGGCTATCGTCTCTTCCAGCGTGACTTTGGCGTAACCAAGACTTTGAGAGGCGATGATGCCAAACACATTACTGGTCATCATGCACATGGAAGTGCGCCCGACTACCTTCTCAACAAAAGGACAGGCCCGGTTACCAAGCACAATGCGATCGTCATTCTGTTCGACAATGTAGAAGTCGCCCTTGATTCTGCGTTTCAGGTCCACGAGCACGTCGGCAACCTGGGAACGGGTTAGCCTGGAAACACCCAGGGCCTCTTTATAATCAAGGTCCATCTGATTCCCCATATTCTGGCCAACGATACTGATAAACCCCGCGGCCTCTCTGAGCCCCACGACGTCTTCCAGCACACCGGACAGTTCACGTATCAAATTGCGAAGAAAAAGATCTCTTTCCAGTGGGATGTCCAACTGGGCCAGGGGGATTCTTCTGGAATCGGTATCAAGGGTTGCCATGACAGTTTCCTGCTTGCTTGGCAACACCGGAGAGGGAAGGCATTGCTTGAAAAGATGAGCGACAAAGAATGTCCCTGACCCGGTAACGCCTAAATAGCCGCTGGTCATTATACAACCAATACTGGGGGGCAGTTGATTGCCGAGTCGTTACAATCCGGTTAGGTAATGCGCGGCCTCGCTGCGCAGCCGCTCAAACTCCGGTTAAAAATTTTGCTTTCAGGTACTATCTTTGTGCAAGGAGCGGTTGCTGACAGGAACACAGCAACAGTTTCCTCCGTAGCATTGCCAATTCAATCGTGTAACAGCAATTTTCAGGAGAGATCTATGGCAGGGACGCCCGACAACGACGAGTTGTTCACTGACCTCACCGAAGCGTTAGCGATGGCCTGCTCTGTGGTTTGCGCGGCAATCGTTGTCAAAGACAGGGAATCTCCGGATCATTATATCGGCGACCCCGAAGCCGCCCAGCTACTGCTGTCGCTCGACAGCGTTCAGGCAACACTGGCTGACGGGATTCCCAGGACAGAAGTGCCGCCACCCGACACGGCTCTGGCCGCAGCCGCCTTCATTGCAGTCGAACCCCTGAGTCTCCCCCACCAACAATCATTAACAACTGTGATTGCGTTTGCAGGCGAGCACCTCACCGATTGCGACCGCGCGGTGGCGCTCTTGCACTCCCTGGCAACAGAAGCCGCCAATGAACTGATGTTTCTGAGGCAAACGCCATTTCTGGCAGCTGCTTTTGCGGAAATCGAATGCGGCGTGACCATCGCTGATCCTGGCCTTGAAGACACCCCCCTAGTCTATGCCAACGCCGCGTTCGAGCGTATGACGGGCTATTCAAGAGCGGAATTATTGGGTCGCAACTGCCGCTTCCTGCAGGGAGATCTTCACGATCAGCCCGGTCTTCGGATTATTCGCAACGCCCTCGCCCGTGGTACAGACTGCACAGCTGTGGTAACCAACTTCCGCCGAAACGGTGAACCCTTCGAAAACAGGGTCAAGCTAAGAGCTATCCGTACCAATGATGGCACCCTCTCTCACATAATCGGTATTCAGCTCGATGTCACCAGGGAGCACTTGGCCCTCGAGTCGCTGGCTCGGCAAAAGCGCCGCTACGAAAGCCTGATCAGAACGCAATCCGGATACATCTGGCTCATGAATGGGAAAGGCGAACTCAAGGACGTACCCGAAAAATGGTTAGAGCTGGCCGGCCTGTCATCCGTGAGCGGTCCGCCCGATCTGGCAGCCATCCGCGGCGCCCTGACGCCAGAGGCAGCACTGGCGTTCCACGACCGATGGATCGAAGCCCTCAGGACCGTGACACCGTTTGAAGTGGTCTATGAATTATCCGGTCAAAGTTCATCTCCGAGGTGGTTTCTGGATTGCGTCACGCCCGTGTTCGATGACAATAATCATCTGATCGAGTGGATCGCCGCTTCACAGGAAATCACTGAACTGAAACGTGCCGAGAAGGAAGTTGAGCGTGCCGCCTATGAGGACCGGCTGACCGGTCTTCTGACTCCGGAAGGCTTCGCCCATCGCCTGGACGAGCTCTTGAAAGCGATGAACCTTCATCCGGCGAGCCCTGTGGTAGTGGTGGACATAAAGGCGCTCAGGGAAATAAACAATACCCGGGGTTATGACGTCGGAGATGAGGTACTGCGGGAGGCTGCCCGTCGTTTGACGGCGGAGATAGGTCACAGTGGTCTGATTGCACGCACCGGAGGTGATGAATTCACCGTGCTTACCCTCCTTGAGCACCAGCGCACGAAGCGTCAATTACGAAAGTGCATGGCGGCTGTCTTCGACGTGCCATTCGAAATCAGAGGCTTTGCTTTCCACGTCGAGGCATCGTTCGGCTATGCCCGAATCCGTAGCAGCGCCGGCGATGCCAGAAAGTTGATGACAGACGCCGCATTAGCGATGCATCGAAGCCAGCATAATCCGGCGCTGCCCTGGACCCAATACACGAAAGCCCTCCAGCAGAAAACCCGCGAAACCGTGGACCTGACAACGAAGCTACGGCGCGCCCTAGAAGCCGATCAACTTGAGCTTTACTACCAGCCTCAGGTCGATCTGGCGAGCGGCTGTATCATCTCAGCGGAAGCCCTGTTGCGCTGGAATCATCCGCAGGCAGGCTTTATCCCTCCAGGCCTGTTCATCCCGCTGGCTGAACAAAGCCAGCTCATCGGGCCTCTGGGGGACTGGGTGCTCCGCCAGGCGTGCAGGGATCTCAAGGCCTGGCGAGATGCGGGGCTTGCAGTCTGCCCGGTTTCGATCAATCTATCGTTGATCCAGTTTCAGCTCGGTTCTGTTCCCGACAGGGTTCGCCAGGCGTTAACCGAGTACAATATCGCCCCGGGGGAACTGACCCTGGAGATCACCGAAAGCGTTTTCGAGCACCATGGTCGTGATTTGAAGAAGGATCTGGAGGCCCTCAGCGCAATGGGGGTCCGCCTGTCCCTCGACGATTTCGGAACGGGCTATTCGTCACTGGCGCATTTGAACGACTACTTTTTCGACGAAATCAAAATCGACAAGAGCTTTGTTTCGCAACTGGACGATGGGCCTTACGCCCAGGCCATCGTCAAGGCAATTATCTTCATCGCCGCGGCGATTGATGCCGTTGTCGTTGCTGAAGGTATTGAATTAACGAAAGATATAGCAACCTTGCAGCACCTTGGATGCAAAAAAGGTCAGGGTTTTCACTACAGCCACGCGGTACCAGAGCCCAGCTGGCGTCAATTACTGATCGACCAGAAGCGATACTCGTGAAACCCCCTGGTCCCGGGACACAGTCAGGGCCGGGTTATGCCCAACTGTTGGTTGACTGCATCGCGAATTTCCCGGTAACGATCAGGTTGATTGATCAAGGTATCCAGATCGTCCTCCGGAAAAATCTCGTTCCTCTTTTTCCTGGCTTCTTCTTTGGAAAAAACCGACGGTATCAATTGCTCGAGACAGCGCAACATCACCTCAGGCGAAACCGATGCGCCGGGCGACGCCCCCAGGAGTGTCCCGTAGGTTTTGTCTGTGGACACAAGGATTTCTGTGCCCATCTGCAGATCTCCGTCTTTGATGATTTGCACGCGCTGGCCCGCTTCAATCGGTTTCCAGTCAAACTTTTTACTCAAGCCCGGAGCAAAGCTGTCCAGTTCCTCGAACATGCTTTTCTCGCCTTTGAAGCTCTCCGAAATCAGATATTTGACCAGTGGGAAATGCTCCAGGGCAACGTTAAGCAAGCCGGGAATATCATGCAGGCGCATTGAAGTCAGGTAATCGAAAAATCCACGGCCTCTCTCGAGAACCGGTTTGAATGACGCGAAAGGGCCGAAAAGCAAATAGTGCTTACCATCCACCACGCGCAGGTCGAGGTGCGGAACAGACATGGGAGGCGCGCCGACTTTGGCTTTGCCATAGGTTTTGGCCGTGTAATGTTTCGCCTGTTCTTCACTGATCGCTGCCCGCAAGAACCGACCGCCGACAGGAAATCCTGTGAACCGGCTACGAAACGGCAGGTGGCTCCTTTTCAGGAGTGGAAATGCGCCCCCACCGGCCCCTACAAACAGCACATCTGCCCGGTGCTGAATGGGCTCACCTTTATTAACAGCCTCGATAACCCAGCGGCCGGTCGGGCTCTTGTGTACGCGCTTGACGTGAGTGCCATATTCAATTTTTACACCCAGATCATTCACTGCATGTGCCGCCATTTGCGCCGTTAACGCACCAAAGTTAACGTCTGTGCCTGTCTCGATGACGGTAGCCGCCATCTTTTCATGGCGAGGACGCTCTTCCATGGTGTAAGGAATCCAGCTTTCTATTTCATCAAAGTCTTCCGAGTAACGCATGTGCTCAAAAAAATGATGAGCCGACATTTCCTTGAAACGCAATTTCAGTTCTTCAATGGCAGATTCGGAAACGATGGTGCAGTGTTTGGTTTGATTAATAAAAGTCTTAGGGTCTTTGATGGCGCCCTTTTCGATCAAATGCGCCCAGAACTGCTTGGCAACGTTAAACTGCGCATGGATCTTCAAGGCTTTTTCAACTGAAATGACCTCTTCATCCACCGGGGTATAGTTAAGCTCACAGTTGGCCTCATGGCCCGTTCCGGCGTTCCAGAATGCAGAAGAGTTTCCCGCGCCGGGACCGTCCAGCCGCTCCAGAATGGTGATATCCAGATCCGGTGCCAGTTTTTTTGCCAGGGTGGCAAAAGTGGTTCCCATAATCCCCGCACCAATAATGACTACGTTCATAAAGTCTTCTCGCCAGTTTTGATGATTTTCAGGGTATCTGATGATTTGGCTTTTTTACAGCAGTGGTACCGTGGCTTTACATCATGACTTCCACTACCGGACCCTACGCGCCAGGTTCCCTGATGGATGTCCGTAATTCAGGACGTAGATGTCCTTATAAGCCGACACTTTTATCCCGAAATTCAGGGAATTGTCCCGAGAACCAGACAACCATGCCTGTGTCATCGCTAATTTATCACTGAACTGTCGTAAAAAACCCGAAAAAACAGTGCGCTGAGAAACTGGCACAGTTTCTGTTAGGGAGGCTCTGATAATTATAAAAACTACGCGTCACCAACAAGAAAGAACGGGTGTATATCCGTCGTTCAGATAACAATAAGGTACTTCCATGCGCTTTTTCCTCCTGGCCCTTTTGCTGGCAAGCCCCCTGTGTTTTGCGAAAACCGTCGTCGTCATTCAAAGCTACCACCTGGGATACAAATGGGATGCGGATTACGTCGATGCCGTCCAGTCGGTACTTGGCGATGACCATGACATCCATATCTTTGAACTGGACACCAAACGTTTACCCAAATCTGAATGGCCACAGAAAGTTGCCAGTATCCAGCAATCGATTTCACAGCTTCAGCCCGACGTTGCCATCCTCGGCGATGACAATGCATTTTCACTGATGGCGAGCCACCTGGTCGAGAAGCAGATTCCTGTTGTATTCCTGGGGGTCAATGGCGGGCCTGCCCAACACCCTACCCTGGAACATGAGTTGGTCGCAGGCATATTGGAGCGTCCGTTTTTCGCAGAGAGCATTCGCCACTTGCAGAAGGTACTGAGGGTGGATGAACGTTTCCTCGTATTGATGGATGATTCACCAACCATGCGTAATGCAGTCAATGAATACTTTGGCGAAAAGCGAAGCGCCGAGGTGTATGGCTCACAACTGGACATTGTCCTCACCAACGACAAAGACACCTGGTTGCAGGCGGTTTTCAGTGCCCACGAACAGTATGACGCCATCGTGGTCGGTACGCACCACACCATCCGGGACGCCGAGGAAAACTATATCGAGCCGAAAGACCTGATCGGTGAGGCATTTACACGTAGCCAGGTTCCCATCTTCTCGTTCTGGGATATTTTCATTGGAGAGCAGCAAGCCATTGGTGGCTTCACCATCTCCGCCCATCAGGAAGGCCTTACTGCATCCCGCCTCGCGTCACTGATACTCAATGGGGTCAAGCCGAACCGCATTCCGAAAATGAACTCCTTGAGCGGGCATTATGTTTACAGCGATAGCGGCATGAAACACTGGAACCTGAAACTCTCACCCATGATCGCCAGCCAGGCGAAGTTTGTTGAATAGAGTTGAATAAATTCGAGGCGATGGGCTGGAGATTATCCCCGGCCAGTCGTTAAGCAAGACATCGAGCATGGGAAAAGAGGCAGACCAGTGGCTGTAAATACATTTCAAGGAATTGAGCGTCGTCTTGGTGTAAGCGGGAAACTCCTGATTGCTCCTGTATTCATTCTTCTATTGTTTGCCCTCGTCATTTTCTACAGTGTCAGGGAATTCCAGGTGCTGGACGAGCGCATGGGCACCGTTGCCAGGGACCTGGCCCCGGAAACGTCTATTGCCACAGGTGTCCTGATCAATCTCTACAACATGCGATTGAGGGTGTTTGATTACTACGACACCGGTAACGATGACATTCTGTCCCGCTTCGAGCAGCTTGAATCGGATTTTCTGAAAGAACTTTCGGACGCCAGGCAGGCTATTGATAATGCGGAGCGGACACGGCTTGTCGGAGAAATTGAGCAGGCAACCCTGCAGTTTGTGGGTGTCTTCAAGAACGAATTGGTACCCGCCAAACAGCAAGTGAAATCCATCATTGCCAATGAACTCGACCAATACGGCCCCGATGCGTCGGAAGCACTGCGCAGAGCCATTGACGGGGTTACCAACCGTGAGCCTGACAGCCGCTTGCGAGTGGTTCTGGAGCAGTTGATTCACGACACGCTCCTGATGCGGATGGCGGCACAGCGTTTCTTCGCAGACGGTAACGAGTCCTCGGAAACGGCCCTCGGTTATGCCATGGAGGATGTCTCGGATGCCCTGGAGTTTCTGGATATGGATACGGTGCCGGATTACGTCAGGCAGTATTTTGATACGGCCATTGAGGCGCTCGAGAACTACCAGGCATCGGTCGACAAGTTGTTGATTCAGCAAAAAACGATGATCCGCACGAAAGAGGACAAGCTTGATGTACTGGGGCCGCAGATTACCGGTCTGGCGCGGGATCTTGAACAAAAAGTATTCACTTCACTGGAAGCAGTGGCGGACGAGGCAGAAGCGGAAACCGAAACCGCACTGACACTGATACTTGCCGCCTTTGTCATTTCCATTGTTCTGGGCCTGGTAGTTGCACTGCTGATGAGCCGAATGATGGGGGCCAGCGTGAAGCGTGCGCGAGCAGAAATCCTGGGCTACCTGGAGAACATTGGTAATAACAACGGCGATGTCTCCACCCGCCTGACCACAGGACGCCCGGATGAGATCGGCGACTTTATTGCTGCCGTGAATTCGTTCCTGGAAACCCTGGAAGACATCATTTCGAAGATTGTTGTTTCATCGCGAAAACTCAGCACCGAATCCGAATCGTTGTCCGGCATTACCGACAGTACCACCGCAAATGCCGAGCAACAGAGAGATCAGGTCACCCAGGTGTCAGCAGCCATGCAGGAAATGGTCTCTACGTCGGACGAGATTGCCTCCAATACAAGTGATACCGATGAATCCGCACGCCAGGCTGCCGAGTTGGCAGGCACCGGGCAATCGACGGTTTTAACGGCGGTGAAATCCGTGAACAGGCTCGCGGAGCAGGTTGAAGAAGGTTCAAAGCGTATCCAGCGCCTGGAGCAGGAGTCGGGTGAAATCGGCAACGTCCTGGAAGTGATCCAGGCTATTGCGGAACAAACCAATCTCCTGGCCCTGAATGCCGCCATCGAGGCCGCTCGTGCCGGTGAGGCAGGCCGTGGTTTCTCGGTTGTTGCTGACGAAGTGCGCAATCTCGCCAAGCGGGTTCAGGACTCGACGGTAGATATCGAACGCATCGTGTCCAATCTGCAGAGTGGCGCGGCTGGCGCGGTGGTGGATATGAGCAAGGCCAAGCAGATGGCCGGCGAGGCCAGCGAGGAAGCAGGCAAGTCAGGCCAGGCGCTGACGGACATCCTGGCTGCGGTGAACCGCATTGTGGACATGACAACACAGGTAGCAAGTGCCACCGAGCAGCAGCGGGCAACGGCCGCCGAGATGACCCAGAACGTTGAAGCCAGCAGCAGTGCCATTGATAAACTGACGGATGACATCTCCCATGTGAACCAATCCAGTAAATCACTGGCGGATATGGCGGAAGATCTGGGCAGCGTGGTGCGCCGCTTCAAGACATCAAATTAACGTTCATTTTCACGGGTGTTAACTGCGTCATGGGCGACATCTCGAATTACTGATACTTTCAATACTCAACAAAAAGTTACGTAGAGTATCAGGGAGAGATTCACCCATGAGCCAATCACGCTTTACCCGGGCACCCGGTATTACCGCAGCTGCAGTGTTGGCTTCATTGTATGCAGTTTCCGTTCAGGCCGGCCCCGCTCAGACCATCTATGCCGCCGAAAACGCGCTGTATGGTGCCGGCCATGAGATCGGCAAGGCCGACGGGTGGATGGATAACACCCTGCGCTCTGCCATCCGGCAATATCAGTCCGGTAACGACGAGTTGCAGGCTACTGGCAATCTCGACCCGCAAACGTTATCCGCGCTGGGGATCGCCCCGGAAAGCAACAGCACCATCAGCGATAATGCCGCTCCCGATCGCAAGGCCGCCATGGCTACGATAGGTTTGAGCGAAGAGCGTTTCGGTTCGGGCAGTGCCAGCCGCCGGATGGCCGCTGCACCCGAGCCGGAACCAGAACCTGAGCCCGAACCTGAGCCCGAACGGGTAGTACAGCCTGCCCCAGAGCCTGAGGTGCAGCCAGAACCGGAAGTAGCCGTTCAGGAGAAGCCGGAACCAGAACCTGTGGCGTCCGCGCCGGCCGAACCCGAAGTGGTTCCAGCCAGGGAACCCACTGCCGAGCCTGAGCTGGCCTCCCAGACCACCGAGCCTGTGGCGGAATCCATTCCAGAACCAGAATCTGAACCAGAACCAGAACTGACGGTGGCAGAGCCTGAGACAAAGACAGGGCCTGAGGCAGAGGCAATAGTTGAAGTCTCAGCCGTTGAGGAATCGCCTGAGGCCGATTTCCAGCTGCCAGACGAACCAACGGCGGCGGGAAATCCCCAGATGTCAGAAACACCGGACGAGTCTGAACCGCCGGTACAAAGCAGCGGCGGCTTTTTCAGTTCCGTGTTCGATTTCCTGTTTGGCTGGTTGATCTGACCTCTACCCTCTACATCCCCGATTGATGAATCGGGGCATCCTCTTATTCCGAAACCTGTCGGAATAGCCCACAATAGATGGCCTTGTTTCAAATCCGCTGAATTACGCCAAGGCCCCCTATTTGATGTCCTCTCAATCGCAGGAAGCGCCCTACTCGCCCGCCCGGATAACGCTGATCGTATTTTCCCTCGCCATGGGCGGCTTTGGTATTGGTACCGGAGAATTCGCCATCATGGGTCTGATGCCGGGGGTCGCACAGGACCTGGGGGTTTCCGAACCGCAGGTCGGCCACCTGATCAGTGCCTACGCGTTGGGTGTTGTGGTTGGTGCACCACTCCTGGCCATTAGCGGCGCCAGGTTATATCGCCGTCATTTGCTGATCATGCTGATGGGGTTCTACGCCGTCGGCAACATCGCCAGCGCCATGGCGCCCGGGTACGGCACGCTACTGGCATTCCGCTTTATTGCCGGCTTGCCCCATGGAGCCTATTTCGGTGTTGCAGCCCTGGTGGCGGCCTCTCTGGTGCCGGTTAACCGGCGTGCCAAAGTTGTCAGCCTGGTAATGATGGGGCTCACCCTCGCGCTATTGATTGGCAATCCACTCGCGACAATACTCGGCCAGAGTCTGGACTGGCGTTATGCGTTTGGATTTGTCGGCACCATTGCAGCACTTACCGGCGTAATGATCATTGTTTTCCTGCCCCTCAATCGTGACGAGGTGCGGCAAAGCCCTTTTTCGGAATTACGCGCTTTCAACCGGCCGGCAATCTGGTACCCATTGGCTATCGGCTCCATCGGCTTTGCCGGTATGTTCTGTGTCTTCAGCTACATGGCACCGACATTGCTGGAAGTCACCGGCGTTAGCCCATACTGGATACCAATCGCGCTTGCAGTATTCGGGCTGGGTGGATTTGTCGGAAATATCCTGGGCGGGTGGCTGTTCGATCGGCTGGGATTTCGCAGCATTGGCTTAATGCTGTTGTGGGCCATCGGTATGTTGCTTTTGTACCCCTACGCCACCGAAACCATCTGGACCATGCTTATGATCTGTTTCCTGGTGGCATTGATGGTGGGCCTTGGCCCTGCTTTGCAAACCCACTTGATGGATGTGGCTCACGGCGCCCAAACCCTGGCTGCGGCGTCTCACCACGCTGCGTTCAATGTTGCCAATGCGCTGGGGCCATGGCTCGGGGGCATGGCCATAAGCGCCGGGCTGGGGTGGCAGTCGACAGGTTATGTTGGTGCCACAACGGCTGCAGCAGGTCTGGCGATATTTATGCTGGCCTGGCGGCAGCAAGCCTCAGCGGAAACCCTTCAGGAAAACCCGGCCCGGCAAAGCATTCAGCCTGACTGAGTCGCTCTCAGCCATGCCGGGACGTTATGCCGAGAACTTCCAGAACGGCGTTCTCAAACGCTGCTCAACAACTTCGGGCGGGTATCCTACATCCTTGAGAAGGCGTGGTTCCATGGTCAAGACCAGGTGGAGGAAGTTACGCTTCATTCTCCACCCTTTGTATAGTGATGCTGCTCTGTTCATTTCAATCATCCATTCATAGGTACGCACAAAAGGGGTAAACCGTAACCGGTCTTTGTTAGTTACCTATGTTATGGATAATGCCTTCCCGGCCCCATACTTGGAAACCACTACTCAGCCTCATTCAGGGGCCCGGAAGCCTAATGATTTATACCTATCCTGCGCCGTTGGACTTGTTCACGAGCGTTTTGTAGAGGTCATCTTTCAATTGCAGGCGTTTCTGTTTCATGCGGTGCAGTTTGTCATCACCAATTGGTGCATCGCGGCGCTCGAGCCCCTCGATTTCCTGGTCCAGCTCTGCGTAATGCCTAAAATGTTCCTTGAACGTCAGGTCGTTCTCTTTTAACTCGTCGATCAGTTCCCTGAATTGCGGGAATTCGTTGTGAAGCTCGTGGTTGGAAATGCCCATTACCTCGTCTCCTTCTTGTCGCAGAGTGGTTAGTCAGAATGCCATTCCTGTTCGGGATTTGTGAACAGCCGAACAGCTGATTTTCAGGAAATCTACAAATCCGAATCCAGTGGCTCCAGGCCCAGGGACTGCTTGAAATCCCTGTATTTATCGCGGTAGACGATCGCCCCCAGCGCCATGGCGGCCTTGGTGGCCATGCGATCAAAACTATCACGAATCAGGCCGGGAATGTTTGTTTTCAGCCTTACACTGGCGGTTTCAATCAGCACGGCTCCCATGACCAGCAAAGCGTCAATGCGCCGGTTGTCACGGTCTCCATCCATGATGTGACGCGCAAGGGCCTTGGCATCGCCCAGTATTACGGTTTCCTCATCGTTCAGGCTTGCGCCATCAAACTCCATAAAGCTCTGGTAGCGCCGTGCCCGTTTCAGCATGAAGGCTTCCTTCACCGCCGGGTCCGGTTCATCGGCCGTTGGGCGGGTATTCAGCAAGCCGTGCAAGCGGAAATCGACTTCGCCTGCCGCTCGTTTCTGTTCGAATACCTGTTTTATGTCAGCGCGGGCAATGCTGGAGGTCGTTTCCATGGCTTCGGCAATGACTTCGTCAAACGTGGTCTTTTCGACCACATCCAGCACCCTTCGAATGGTGTGAATAGACTTCATCAGCTCTGGCCAGAGCCGGGGATCGGCCTGCCCGGGTTCGTCCGGAAGCCGTGCTTCAATAGCGCGGGCGCTGAAAAATGCCTTCTCTACATCACGGCCGGCGACACCGGGCTCGTTAGCAACCCATTTGACGCCATAGTCGTTGAGGTCTTCAATCAGGCTAGAGGTGAGAATTAACAGGTAGTACTTCATGCCGAGGGGAAGGTCTGTCACCAGCAGCTCTCCTTCACAACAGGGATTCCTTTATACAGGTATAGCTGATTATGGCCTGACTACCAACGTTGCATTCAGCCCACTGCTCTCGCCTTTGACAAACCGCTAATAGCTGGGAGCGATCAAAAAGGTATAGCATGATTGAAAGAATCTGGACATTGACCTGTTTACCTGAGGACTATGGCACATGACGTACGCGCGAATTGTCGGCACGGGCTCCTACCTGCCCGAAAATGTCATGACAAACAAAGACATGGAAAAGATTGTCGACACCAGCGACCAATGGATTCGTGAGCGTACCGGAATCGAGCAGCGGCACATTGCTGTGGAAGGCGAAACCACCGTTGATCTGGCTGAAAAAGCCTCCCGACTGGCGATTGAAGCCGCTGGCCTGAAGCCCGATGACATTGACCTGATCATCTTCGCCACGTCCACACCCGACAAGATTTTCCCGAGCTCGGCGTGCATCCTCCAGGCCCGGCTTGATATCCATGGTTGCCCGGCCTTCGATATCCAGGCGGTGTGCAGTGGCTTCGTGTATGCCCTGTCGATCGCCGACAAGTTCGTCAAAACCGGTAGCAGCAAGCGCGTCCTGGTGGTGGGTGCGGAACTATTTTCCCGCATTCTGGACTGGGAAGACCGCGGCACCTGCGTGCTCTTCGGCGACGGCGCCGGCGCGGTGGTGCTGGAGGCCAGCGAAGAAACCGGCATCCTGTCCACACACATTCATGCCGATGGCAAATACGAAGACCTGCTTCATGTTCCCTTCGGCATTGGCGATGGCTTCGACCAGGTTCGCGCCGGCAAGGGCCATGTGCACATGAAGGGCAATGAGGTCTTCAAGATTGCCGTGAATACCCTTGGCAGGATTGTGGATGAAACCCTGGAAGCCAACCAGATGAAGAAGTCAGACATCGACTGGCTGGTGCCCCACCAGGCCAACCTGAGGATCATTTCCGCCACGGCCCGCAAGCTGAACATGTCCATGGACCAGGTGGTGGTTACTGTCCACAAGCACGGCAACACCTCTGCCGCCTCTATTCCCCTGGCGCTGGACGCCGCCGTTCGCGACGGGCGTATCAAAAGAAACGAAGTGCTCCTGCTGGAAGCCTTTGGCGGCGGCTTCACCTGGGGCTCAGCGCTGATCCGTTTCTAAAATGATCGTTCTGACTACTCCCATTGGAGAGTAAAGCCAACTACCCGAGGGACAACCACCCGTATACTCTGTCAGGAACCCTGAAACCTGCTAAAGGGAAGCTTTCATGGCTGACAGCGCCAGTGGCAAGACACCCTCCGTGGTCATTATCGGCACAGGCTTTGGCGGCCTGTGTATGGCCATTCAGCTCAAAAAGGCGGGCATCAACGCATTTACCATGCTGGAGAAGGCATCCGGTATTGGCGGCACATGGCGGGACAACACCTACCCTGGCGCCGCCTGCGATGTGCAGTCTCACTTCTACTCGTTTTCCTTCGAGCCCAAGCACGACTGGTCCAGGAAGTTCGGATTGCAGCCGGAAATTCTCGGCTACCTGCAGCACTGCGTCGACAAATACGGTCTGGCTGGCCACATCCGTTTCAACACGGAAGTCGCCACAGCCGTGTTTGACGAGAAAACCAACACCTGGACGGTCACAACCACCGATGGCGATTCGCATACCGCCGATATTGTGGTAACCGCCACTGGCCAGTTGAACCAGCCGGCATGGCCAGAAATCCCGGGCCTCGAAAGCTTTACCGGCAAGATGTTCCACTCCGCGCGCTGGGACCACAATTATGACCTCAACGGAAAGAAGGTTGCGGTGGTCGGCACCGGCGCAAGTGCCATCCAGTTTGTGCCGGAAATTGTGCCGAAGGTTCAGTCCCTCAGCCTGTTCCAGCGCTCCGCCGCCTGGGTACTGCCAAAACCGGACAGGCCCTTTTACCGATGGGAGCAGACGCTGTTCCGTAGGATTCCGGCCTGGGACCGCCTTTACCGCTACCTGATTTACTGGAAGAACGAGAGCCGCGCCCTGGCCTTTACCCGCTTCAACAGCCTGCTGGAGATATTCGCCTGGCAGGCGAAGCGTTTTGCCAGAAGCGAGGTTCGCGAACCGCACAAGCTCAGGCATCTGATCCCGGATTACAAGATTGGCTGCAAACGGATCCTGATCTCCAACGACTGGTATCCGGCTGTGGATCAGCCTCACGTGAACCTTGTCACCAACGGCATCGAACGAGTTGTCGAAGACGGCATTGTGACCTCCGACGGCACCTTACATAAAGTAGACGCCATTATTGCCGGCACCGGCTTCGCCGCCTCTGAATTCCTGTCGCCCATGGAAATCACCGGGCGCAATGGCGTGTCACTGAATCAGGCCTGGGCCAATAGCACGGAAGCCTACAAAGGCATCACCGTTTCAGGCTTTCCCAACCTGTTCATGCTCTATGGCCCCAATACCAACCTCGCCCACAACAGCATTGTCTATATGCTGGAATCCCAGGTTCGGTACGTACTCAGCTGCATTGACGCACTGCAGGCTCAGCCGGGCGTCGCCATGGATGTAAAACCGGACCGGCTCCGGGATTTTTCCGCCACTATCCAGCAGAAGCTTCAACACAGCGTCTGGGAGTCCGGCTGTCAGTCCTGGTACCTGGACAAGAACGGCAAGAATACCGTCAACTGGCCCGGTTTTACGTTTACCTACCGCAAGGCCACCCGGCAGGTAGACCCGGACGACTACGAGTTTCTTCAACCCTCCCAATAACAGCCCGCTGAAGGTCAGGATTTGACAGCGCCAGAATATTCATAGGATGATTGGATCATCTGCTGTCAGGATCTTAAACATGAAACTCGCAAGAATTACCAGGGGCTCTCTGGTCGAAACAGCCATCGAGAGCCTTCGCCACGCTATCGAAGACGGTCACTGGGCCATTGGTGCCCGCCTCCCCGTGGAAGCAGACCTGTCGGAATCACTGGGTGTCAGCCGTAACACGGTTCGGGAAGCGGTCCGGGTACTGGTTCATGTGGGCATGCTGGAAACCCGCCAGGGCGACGGTACCTACGTTCGGGCTACGAAAGACGCCGGAGAAACCCTGCGACGAATCGGCCGCTCTGAACTGAGAGACAAACTGGAAGTGCGCATCATGCTGGAAACGGAAGCGGCGAAGCTGGCAGCGAAGCGGCGTGATTCGAAGGATATGGAGAGGATGACCCTTGCCCTGGATAACCGGGCAAAGGCCGGTGACATGATCGAGGACCGTATCCGCCATGACCAGGCCTTTCACACAGCATTGGTAGCCGCGTCCCACAACCCTGCCCTCACCGAGCTGTACGATTATTTCGCCCATGCGGTCGCGCTCACCATCGAGCAGACAGAACTCGATGCCGAACTCCCCGAGCCTTCTCAGGAAGATCATGAATTGTTGCTGGCGGCTATCCGGCGGCAGGATGAGACAAAGGCAGAAGAACTGGCCAGGGCTCTGCTGCAACCAAGCCTGGATGCCCTGGGAAGCCGTCTGCCATGAAATTCCGCCTCGACACCTTCACCAGCCTGCTGCTTGGCGCCATTGTTCTGGCCACTTTCCTGCCCGTTCGTGGCGATGCTGCCGACGCTCTGGCAAGCGCCGGAACGGTGGCGGTTGCACTGCTGTTCTTCCTGCACGGTGCGGCACTGTCCCGCGAGCAGATTGTCGCTGGCGCCACCCATTGGCGACTGCACATCATTATTACCGCGTTTACCTTCGTATTCTTTCCGCTGGTGGTGCTGCCCATTAATGAGATCAGCCGCTTTGCACCGAGCTGGATGCCACCGGACCTGGGTCTGGGCTTTCTCTATCTGGGGGTATTGCCATCCGCGGTGTCTTCTTCCATCGCCTACACCGCCATGGCAAGAGGCAACGTTCCTGCCGCGATCTGCAGCGCTGCTGCGTCCAATGTGTTCGGTATGATGCTGACGCCGTTCCTGCTGCTATTGCTCGTGAGCACGTCCGGTGATGGCAATTTCTCGGTGGCCGAAGCGCTCCGCGACATCGTGATTCAGCTGCTACTGCCATTCGCAGTCGGCCATGGACTGCGACCGTGGCTGGGCGGCTTCCTGGCACGCCACGAGACCCTCACTTCCCGCTATGACCAGTGTGTGATCTGGCTGATCGTCTATTCCGCCTTCTCGCACTCGGTTGCCAGCGGCCTCTGGCAAAACCTGCCCCTGAACGCCATCCTGCTGGCGATAGCGCTGTGCTTTGCACTGCTCGGGTTCTTTATGGTGATGGCGATGTTTGTCGTCCGCAGGCTCGGGTTCAGCCTGGAAGATGAAGCCGCGGTGGTGTTCTGTGGTTCCAAGAAAAGCCTGGCGTCAGGCCTGCCCATGGCGAAGGTGTTATTCTCCGGGCATCCCGGGTTCGGCATGATTGTGCTGCCGATCATGTGCTACAACCAGATTCAGGTCATCGTCGGTGCCATGCTGGCACAAAAATACCGCAGCAAGATCGAGGCGGCGTCAGCCACCTCCGCCCATTCCACTGAATAAGGTCGCCAGGATTGCCAGGCCTACAATCCAGCCGATGACCGCAGGCCAGAAGTTGACCATCTGGGGCGGCAACTCTTCCTGGGGCCCCTGGTCTGCATCGGGTCTATCGGAAAAAGTTTCATCCTCAGCCTGGAGTTCAGGCGCATCGCGAAGGCTGTACCAGTCAAACCAACCTGCCAGAAACTCCACCACAGGCGCCGGGAACGTGCCATTCTCGGCCATCGGCCGTACCTGCTGTTCCAGGGCGCGGCCTATTTCTTTCCTTATTCGGGGCTGATCCGCTGGCGGCTCACCAAGAATGGCCTTCCAGATTTGCGGGTCGCTGCTGCGGCGGGAATCATTGAGCAGGGCGCGGATCTGAATAACCACTTCCCGCACAATCTGCTGCTCAGACGCATCCAGCTCGGCCGGTTCGGCCTGCTCCGAAGCCTGGTTTGCCTCTTCCCTGTTTTCCGGTTCGACCCCGGACACGACAGACTCGCCGCCAGTGGCTTCACGATAGGCCTGACGCAAGCGTTCCAGCTCCTCCTCAGAAGCAAACTTCTCCTGCCGCTCGTAAGCGGCATCAATCCGGGCCCGGTCACGGGTGGGCTCAATACCCAATATTTCCCAACAATTCATAGTGTTACAACTCATTTAGCGTATATTCATTACATTTTTGAGAGACAAATGTAATCTTGTCACTTAGGATAAAGATAAGGCAGTTCATAAAAAAAACTCCAACACTCGGCAAAGTATAAAACGACACCCATGTCCGTTACGAACTATCCCTTTAAAAATCCGGAGCTTCCCGGACGCTCCCGGATGCGTCTTCGCCTGATTCCCATCCTGTTGGCTGGCGTCATTGCCACCGCTACAACGGCGGAAGCAGCAGACGACATTCCCGAAACCTACGATCTGGCTGCCCTCAGTGACGCCCCTGAAGCCTTTGAAACGGACTCGGCTATCCCCGAGGTTCTGACCACTACCCGGCTCAGGCAACCGAAGTCCCGGGTTCCTGGCACAACCACCATCATTACCGGAGACATGATCCGGGATCTCGGCATCATGAACCTGGTCGAGGTTTTCCGCCTGGTACCAGGCATGACAGTAAATTCGGTAGGCAGTAACCAGCCGGTAACAAGTTACCACGGAACCGTACACTATGAGCAGCGCCGGCTGCAGGTTCAGGTTGACGGTCGCACCGCCTATACCCCCAGCCTGTCGGATATGGACTGGAACACCATGCCGGTACCGCTGGAACTGATTGAGCGGATCGAGATCAGCCGCGGCCCCAACAGCGCAGCCTATGGCATCAACGCGTTCCTCGGAACCATCAACATCATTACCCATGCACCCGAGGACACCGCTGGCATTAAACTGCGCGCCATCTCGGGTTCGCGGGGTTACCGGCGGGCATTTGGCTCAGTGGGCGACGCCATTGAAGAGTACAGGTGGCGTCTGGCCTATGAAAAACGCAGGTCAGATGGCTTCGATGAGCAGGTAGACGACAACAAGGTCTACCCGTTTCATGACGGGTACGATATGAACACGTTCAACTACGACAGCAATCTTGCAATCAGCAACGACTATGATCTCGATTTTAGAGCCGGCGTTGTCGATGGCGTTGACGAGGAAGACGCGCGCAAGAACGGCAAGTTGGGTGCGGACCAGGACCCTGACATCCTGGTTGACGATTATTACCTCCAGACACGGCTGAACATTACCACCTCGGAACGCCACTTCTACCATGTTCAGGCGTCGTTCCAGAATTACGATCGCAGGCAAAGGTGGACCATCTGTATTCCTCAGGACCAGTTCATTGCCATTGCTGATCCGAATACACCAACCCCCGAGCTCAGGGCATGTGAGC
Source organism: Marinobacter sp. SS13-12 (assembly GCF_030227115.1). Taxonomy (NCBI): domain Bacteria; kingdom Pseudomonadati; phylum Pseudomonadota; class Gammaproteobacteria; order Pseudomonadales; family Marinobacteraceae; genus Marinobacter; species Marinobacter sp. SS13-12. Next base: position 407,327 of record NZ_JASSUA010000003.1, on the reverse strand, counting down.
CGGGCGATGCCGATCCCTTCAGGGCCAACCTGAATGAGGATACGGAAGAGTCGCGCCTGGAGTTCGAGATTCAGGATACCATTCTGTTCAGTCCGGACCTGAAACTTGTCTCCGGTCTGGGCTACCGCAAGGATACCTATCGGTCCGAGACGTTTTTTAACGGCCGCGGCAATAATTACCAGTCGCGGGTATTCGGCAATCTTGAGTACTCACCTTTTCGCTGGCTAACGTTGAATTCCGGTGGCAACTGGGAGAAAACAACCACAACGGATGAGGGCTATTTCTCCCCGCGACTTGCTGCAAACTTTATCCTCTCGAACAATCATACCCTGCGTTTCGTCTACTCCAGGGCTGTCCGGACACCGGATGCCTTCGAGCAGAATCCGGACTGGTCCTATCGCCCCAGAAACGTCCGGCCGCCCTTCGAGGCCGTGGAAGGCCAGAGGTTCCTTGTGGAAGACCTGGTAAATCCCGCCACATCCACGCTTGGCAAGACACTTGAAGAAGAGCGCATAACATCACGGGAAATAAGCTATTTCGGCCAGTACTACCTTGACTCATCTATTGTTTCTCTGGAGGTCCGGTACTTTAACGATCAACTCAGGGACATGATCAGTGGCATTATCAATGAAGAGGACTGGACCATTGATAACAATGTCGCACTGGATCAGAAGGGTTTCGAGGTGGAAGCATCCCTGGATTTCCCGGGCACCAAACTCCGGGTGAGCTATGCTTACCTGGACCAGGACGGACGCTACACCGGGGAAAATGACCGTGATGCCGGGGACAAGCAATACGCCATCGATCTGCTGGGGCGGCTTTCAGTCAGGCACTCGGGAAGCTTCGCGTGGATTCAGGACTTGCCGTTTGACCTGACCTCCTCGGCTGCTTTCTATTTTGCCGACGAATTCCGCCGTTCCCAGTTCGAGCGGGCCGATTTCCGGCTGGCCCGGCAGGTTTTCCACACAGGCTACAGTTACGAACTGGCGCTAACCATGCAACACTATCTGAACACGGTCCCGACTCTCAGCCCGGACAACATTATCAAAGATCACAATCAGTTCTTCGTTGAAGCGGGCGTAAGATTCTGAAACAACACGGATGTCATCAGACCCCGGATGGTATGAAAGCACCAGATACCCCGAACAACCCGGCAAGAACAGCTTCGCCTGTAACCAGATGGTATCTGGTTATCCTTGCCCTTTTCCTGATTGTCGCGCCACTTCATCCTGCGGTCGCTCAATCCGACACCGGTGCACTGGTCTACCTTGCCGGGTCCGAGAATAATGCCCTGAACCGCCGCATGCTATCCCTGCTTGAAGACGCACTGGGAAGTTCAACGGTTATCCGGCCTTTCAGCCGGGGGCAAACATCCCAGGATAGGACAACACCCGTTATTGCCCTTGGCGCCGAAGCCTTTACCCGCGTTCGTCAGGAGGACAAGCGCGTACCTATCCTGGCACTGCTCGTTGATGAGACATTCATTGACGGCTATGCCGAGCGCTCCGTTGGTTCCGTTTCTGGCATTCTTTACAACCCTCCCCTTCTGCGGCAAGCCATTGCCGGCGGGGTCATTCTGCCGCAAGCCACCCGGGTGGCGATGTTGGCACGCCCTGATACGGTTGAAATATATGAGCCGGTAACGGAACAGCTTCCTGACTATGGGATGGAGGGCAAAATATTTGTTGTCACTTCCGATGACAAGCTGATACCGACTCTGATCCGGGCGCTGAACTACGGGGATTTCATTCTCGCTGCGCCTGACAGCAGCATCTACAACCCGAGAACGATCAAGCACATCCTGCTCACGGCTTACCGGCGCAACCGGATTGTCATAGGCCCGAGTCAGGCTTATGTGAAGGCGGGATCACTGGCGTCCACCTACACACCCCTGACCCAGATTGCTGAACTGGCAGCGGACTACATCGAAGAGTACCGGGCCAGCGGCCAGTTTCCTGCGCCAGCTTATCCGGAAAACTTCAGTATCGATCTGAACCAGCAAGTAGCGAGATCCCTGAATATACCGTTGCCTGACAGGCAGGACATTATTACATCGGTAATGGAACAGCTTGCCGGGCCCGAGGAGGCTGCTGATGAATAAGCAACCAGACGTGCAGCAGGCCCCGCTTTCCAGAAAGCTTCTGCTGTTGGGGGCCGCGCCGGCGATCGTCATGTTCGTTGTACTGATGGTGTTTTTCACCTCGGCACGGCTCGATGATGCCCGCAAGGATCTCGCCGATAGCAGCCAGATGCTGGCGGACAGCCTTGCTCCCGCTGTTGAGTACGCGGTGGTATCCGGCAACACCGCAGCCCTTGAGCAGATTCTCTCGCAATCGCTGCGCCGCAGCCGGGCACAATGGATCAGGGTGTCCAACCTGATGGGTGACGAAGTCGGTTTTGTGTCTACCGAACAGCCGCTAAAGACAACGCCGGACGAAACCTTCGATGTTTTTGAATCGGAAATACTGCAACAGCCAGTAGACCTGGGTGGAGACCGCGAGACAGAGTGGTTTGAACCGGATTACGGATTCGGCGCCGGCGCCCTGAGGGTGGGCACCGTTCAGGTTGGTGTTAACAAGGAACAACTGGCTGCCCGTCGTCAGGACATCCTCTGGACATCGCTCGCCGTTGGCTTTTCACTGCTGCTGTTTACGTTGCTGATCGTAAACCACTCCCTCAACAGCATCATTTCTCCCATTCGCGGTCTGTCCAGGCGGGTGACGAAACTGACCAACCGGGAGTATGAAGAAGTTCCGGTCAGCCGCACCGGCACTACCCGTGAAATCCGCGAACTGGAAGAGAGCCTGAATTCGCTGGCCACCCACCTGAGAACACTGAAGCAATCGAGGGACGAGACACTTGCCTCGTCAGAGAAAGCCAGGGAGCGGGCAGAACTGGCCAACCGTGCGAAATCAGAATTCCTGGCAACCATGAGCCATGAACTGCGCACCCCTCTCAACGGCGTGCTGGGGATGATTGAACTGGTCACCGAGGAGCCACTGAGCCCTCGCCAGATTGATTATCTGAAGACCGCACGCCAGTCCACCGAAGACCTGCTGACCGTTATCAACGATATTCTGGATTACTCCCACATTGACCGTGGAACGCTGGAACTGGACAGCCGCGAATTTGACCTGCAACAGCTGATCACCAACTGTACGGCAAGCTTTCGTCATATTGCCGAGCAGCAGGGCCTGACGCTATCCACCAAGTTCGTGGGGGAATGGCCAGACCATCCCCTGGTGCTTGGGGATGCCTCCAGACTGCGACAGATCCTCGCCGGGTTGATTGATAATGCCATCAAGTTTACCGGCGACGGCTTCATCAACGTTCAGGCCGACTGGTTCTCGCTGGAGGAAAACTGCGTTGTCCTGAAATGCACCGTCAGCGACTCCGGTTGCGGTATCCCCGTCGAACGGATTCATGACATTTTCAACTCCTTCGAGCAGTTGGAAACCGGTCATTCCAGGCGTTACGGTGGAACCGGTATGGGGCTCTCCCTGGTGCAACGGCTGGTGGAACTGATGGGCGGCCACGTAAAGGTGGAAACCGACCTTGGCAAGGGCTCCTCGTTCCGTTTCGAGTTGCCGTTTGAGCTGGCGACCCCGCCAGCCTCAGCCCTCCCCAGAAATCCGCGCCCGCTGATAACCGGGAAAGGCAAGGCCCGGGCGCTGGTAGTGGAAGACAATATGGTCAATCAGCGGGTCGCTACTGCCCTGCTCAGGCGCCTGGGATTTGAAGCCGATGCCGCGATCAATGGTGAGGAGGCACTGGAGCTGGTACAGACCAACCACTCCGGCTATGACGTGATTCTGATGGACTGCCAGATGCCCGTGATGGACGGGTACGAAACCACCCGCTGCATCCGGGAGTGGGAAAAGAGTAACGGCCAGGGTGGTACCCCGATCATTGCGCTCACCGCTGACGCACTGCCGGGCACCGAATCCACCTGCCGCGAAGCGGGAATGAACGATTACCTCTCAAAGCCGGTCAGAAAAGAAAACCTGAGACAGGTGCTCAGCCGCTGGATACCGATGTAAACAGCGGCCAAAACGCGGTTACGCGACGGGATCACGCATGGTGACGAACTCTTCTGCAGAGGTCGGATGGATACCTATGGTGCTGTCAAATTGTGCCTTGGTGGCACCCGCCTTGATGGCAACAGCGATTCCCTGGGTAATCTCGCCGGCATCCGGCCCTACCATATGCGCACCAAGCACGCGGTCCGATTCATCATCCACCACCAGTTTCATCAGCGAACGCTCGTCCCGCCCGCTGAGGGTGTGCTTCATGGGTTTGAATTCGGAGCGGTAAATGCGCAGTTTATGGCCGGCCTCCCGAGCCTCTGCTTCGGTCAGGCCAACCGTGCCGATATTGGGCTGGCAGAATACGGCTGTGGGGATGCTGCTGTAATCCATTTCTCCCTTGCCATCCCCGAACAGGCGCCGCGAGAGTACCATGCCCTGGGCCAGGGCCACCGGTGTCAGCTGGGGCGTGCCAATCACGTCACCCAACGCCGTAATGGAAGGAACCGCGGTCTGGAAATGATCATCCACCACCACGTGCCCGGAGGCGCTTAGCTGAACCCCCAGTTCTTCCAGGCCAAGGCCGTCCACCAGCGCCCGACGGCCCGTTGCTGCCATGACCAGCCCGGTATTCAGGCGAGAGCCATCGGTCAGGTTGACGGCATAGTGAGCGTTGTCAGTCTCAATGGATTCGATATTGACGCCAAAACGGAGGTTGATACCTTTCTTACGCATTTCCGACGCGGTAAAGTCCCGGACGTCGTCGTCAAACCCCCGCAGGAAGAGCTCTCCGCGGTACAGCAGTGTCGTGTCCACACCCAGACCGGCAAGAATACCGGCAAACTCCACGGCAATGTAACCGCCACCCCAGACCACAGCCTGTTTTGGCAGTTGCGGCAGGTAAAACATCTCGTTTGAGGTAAGAACGCATTCCCTGCCCGGCACCTCAGGCACCACAGGCCAGCTGCCGGTCGCAATGGTAATGTGTTTGCTGGTGAAGGTCTGGTCGCCAACAACTACGGTATTGGCATCGGCCAGTGACGCAGTCCCGTCAATGACTGTCACCCCTGCGTTCTCCAGCATGCGGCCGTAAATGCCATTGAGCCGCTCGATTTCGGCATTCTTGTTGGCCACCAGCCGGGTCCAGTCAAAGGTGACCTGGTCGCCAGGCACGTTCCAGCCATAACCGGCCGCATCCTCTATATCCTCGCCAGCATGGGACCCATAGACGAACAGTTTTTTGGGAACGCAGCCTACATTGACGCAGGTTCCGCCAAGGTAACGTGATTCAACCACAGCTACGCGGGCACCCTTGGCAGCAGACATCCGGGCCAGCCGAACACCGCCGGAACCGGCGCCAATAATGATCAGATCGAAATCCTGCTTGTCAGACACAGCGTCTCCTGTAATACAAAAAAAGACTGTTTGCTTAACCGGGGGCTCTTACGGCCTCTCCGGAGCGGACCTCGCGAAACAGTATGTGGTCTTCAAAATCACCCAGCCGAATGGTGCCAAGGCTGCGGAAGCCCTCTGATTCGTAAAACGGCAGATACCGGCTGTTGCCGGTATCAAGAACAAGACCACTACCGCGAGGGTTTTCTGCGCAGATTTTTTCCACGGTGGACAGCAACATCCGCCCATAGCCCTTGTTCTGGTATTTGGGATTGACCCCCATCAGCGGCAACTGGTGCGCGAGGGGTTGCGGCAGCATTTCCTTTATTTTCTGGTGGTAGTCGAGATAACGACGAGTGCAGGCAAAGCCGGCGGTAAGCACCATGCGGATGCGCCAGCTGATTTGCTCGGCCAGGTTCAACCTGAGTTCAGGCTCACCAATAAACGCAACCGCCACCAGCGTATCATCCACCATCACGCCTATGGCGTCCTGATCCAGTTCGAAGTACAGATCGATCAGTTCCCGCACCGTGGCCCTTACCCGCTGTTCATACCCTGGCCGGCGGTGATCAAACAGGTACTGGAACGTAGGTTCGTCCCGATAGGCGCTGACCAATATCGATATAGCTTCGTTACGGGCACTTGCATCGAGGCGGACAATAGCCGCCTCTGCGCTGTTCTTGTTGTCTGTGCCGTCAGTCATCCTGTGTTCTCCAGTGTTCGTCTCAGATTGTTAACGTAAGGCGTACGGATACCATGCCCGGGGCGTTCTGTCGATCCATGGAGGCCTGATCTATCTGGACGCCATGCCCGGTATTCAGCTGCTCAAGCCAGCTTGCCACCTCGGTAAAGGGTGCACCCTCAAGCCAGACCCGAATGGCGTTGTCACCACTGGGCTCGAAGCGCTGCAGCGACAGCCCTGCCTCTCCGGCACTGCGGGTCACCAGCGACATCAACGCACGGCCGTCTTCCGGGGTGTTAACCGCGGCATTTCCCTGGCCACTACTGGCGCCGGACAGCCTCTGAAGGGAACCCCGATTGGCTTCCAGCCAGGCCAGAAGCTCGGCGGAACGTTCCCGCTCGCTGATGGCGTCATCGTGAAAACTTACCGCAGGTGTCCAGATGGCAAAATAAAGAATGCCCAGCAAAACCGCAATTGCCAAAACGGTTAACGCCTGCTGGTCCCTGCGCGGCAACTGATCATACTGGGCAATCAGTTTACCGACGGCTGGTTGCTCCCTGATTCTGTTCAACATGACGCTATCCTCCTGAAACCGTCAAACGACCGCGGGCGCCGTCAGATTCGTTTACCACTGAGCCGATTTCCGCCTTCAGCCCCTGGCTTGTCAGGCCGTTTCTCAGGGTACTCAACTTGTTGTAGCTGTCTGCCCGCACATCCACTGCCAGCTCTCCACGATTGCGGCTGTAATTGACCGAGTTGAACACGACTGAGCCCGCATCCGGGATTTTTGAGTACTGCTCGCCGGTGTATTTCATCAGGGTGATAAACCCGGCAGCGGGGCCATCCGATTGCATCTGGCGCAACTGGCCCTCAACCACCCTGCGCACGTTGCGCGCATCCGTTCTTGAATCATTCGGAAACGCCTGGCGATAAAGCGCCATGGCCTCTTGTTGGAGCTGGTCAGCTTTCTGCTGGTGGTAAAGCCCCATGCCTACCTCGACACCGATCTGGATGACGAACCAGACACTGGCCACGGCGATCAGTGGCTTCCAGGGGGCCAGGGCGCTGGATTTACGGGAACGAACGCTGTACTCGCCCTGGCAGAGATTGATCGGCTGGCAAAGATGGTGGTGATGGGCATGGGCCAGCAGTTCCAGCGGCATCAGCTCAAGGGCCTGTTCTTTCACCGTCAGTCGCCCGGAGGATTTGAGCTCAGCCAGGTCAGCCTGCTGGTGTTCAAACTCGTGTTGAGTGCCGTACACAGTCACCGGCACCTCAGGTACAACCTCCTCAGACGGTGGCAGTGCAAGGGTCTGGGCAAACATCGCAAGGTTACGCGCCTGAACGCTGAGCCACTCGCCCCGATCACTCGCCAACATGGCGGTTTCGCCATCCAGACAGATCGACCAGCCGCCGTCGGTAATGGGAAGCAGGCCGGCATCGGGGTAGATCGCTTCAAGCTTCAAGTGCTCCCATCCGCTGAACATGGCAGCCCACTCCGCCATCCGGTGATGGTCGACCGCCGCCACCCGAAAGCCCTTTTCGGTGCGGTTGCCCAGGGCAAGATGAACACTCTCGATATCCTGGGCAATCTGTTCCTCAACCGCGTAAGGCAATGCCTGGTATACAAACCTGGTCTGCTTGGCGGGAATATCCGCCACACAGAAAAGCGCCTCTTCACCCGGGATCAACCCCACCAGCAGAACGTTCTCAAGGTCGTTCTGGGCCAGCGTCTGTTCAATCTCTTCTTTCGGGTCCGCTGTTCCGCGAGCCTGGGCATCGCCGCTGGCATCAAGCAGAACCCAGTTGAACAGCTGGGCTCCCGGTGTGGCATCGGGAGTGGCGTCAGGGGCCGCATAGGGTGGCCGGGGCCTGACATAAAGGCGATATGACATTTTGAGCGGTTTCCTTTTCGACCCTTGCGGGCGTTTAGTGTCGGTACTGATGGTGTTCCAGGAGCCTCAGCTGCACTCCAGCTGCTCTCCAGCCACTCTCCCAGCTACTCTTCGGAGATGCTGAACGGCTCTTTCGTTATCCGGTTTTTCTGGCCGGTATCACGATGTACTGTCTGCATTTCGCCCTCGGGACTGCGGTAGACCGTGCTTACCAGATTGGCAACCCGGTCATCGTAGGTAATCCGGGACACCACTTCAAAAAAGCGTGTTTGCAGCCCGAGCCCCGTGGATTTAAGCCCCAGGCCGGCGAATTCCGGCTGGGCCAGGAAATCCTGGACCGTCTCGAAGCGCTCTTCCTGGCGCTTCTCAAGAATAGCGTCTGCCTGGGCCTGTGTCAGTTCTTCGTGCAGGGAGCGCAACACGGCGGCAGAAGCGGTATTGACGTTAATACCCAGACCCGCAACCGGCAAAGCTGTTACATGAGGCCTCAACGCCTGATAGGCCTCTTCGGTCATGCCATCAATCAGCCTCAGCTCCGAAACCGTGACGAAAGGCTGGTTTCCGGCCCGGTAAGCAGGCTCCTGCATCAGGTACTGACCATCCTCGGCGCCGTAGGCGCTGACGGTCTGGTCATCCGGGTCGATCCAGTCAATGAGGGCATCGACATTCACCGTGGTGATTTCCAGTACCTGGAGCAGCCGGTTTATCCGGTCCCGCACCAGGGGATCAACCTGCCCGTTACCGCGTACCAGGTCATTGAGATTGATCCGCCCCCCAAGGCCATCAATCTGCACTTCAGCGACGCCATTGTCGTCAATGGGAAGTATCGCGGCATTCTGGGCCCAGAACTCGTCGAGACTGTCCACCATGGCATTGTTATCCTTGTCCTCCTCAAAATCCCGCACAAGGATCTGCCGCGCAAAGGCTTCTGCCCCAAGGGCAACACTATGGCCCTGCTGTTGCGCAAGGTAGTGGCTGGCACGAAACACCCGGACACTTTGTTGTTGGGTCATGCCGCTGGCCAGCATGACCACCAGTGCCATGGCCAACAGCACCATGATCAGTGCCACTCCACCCTGGCGACTGGCAGGTGCGCGAAGCATCAGGGCGTTGCTCTCAGGCATCACTGCACCCCTGTCCCGGAGTTGCCCTGCCCGGCATCATCATCCTGCTGCCGGGTATCAGTGTCGTCCTCATCAGCTTGCGATTCATTGGCCGCATTAATAATGCCCTGGGCCTGGCTGTTGTCGAAATCTGGCAGGGTAAATGTCCGCACCAGTTCCCCGAAGCGCTCATGCGTCAGGGTAATTTCAATACCGAGCGGCAACGGGATATCCGGGCGACTGCCGGGATTCATGTTTGCCATGCTGGTCTCGTCAGGCCAGTTGTCGCGCCAGTTACGCTGGTCGTCCAGGAAGCGAACCGCAAAATCAGTCACATCCGCCAGCAGCATCAGGTCCTGGCTGTTGTCTTCCTGACCCTGGTCAATCGAAACCCAGTAGCGGCGGCGCAATTCATCACCGGTGTATTCCCAGGCAACCCGCTGTAACGTGCTGCGGCGGGTACCAAGCGGATTGCGCCACCCCTGGCGGGTCAGCATCAGCGCAAAATCGTCTTCACGACTGGTCAGTGCCGGATTGTAGTCGCCGTAAATGTCCCGGCCGGGCCGATTGACGATCTGTGTGATATCCCGCTCGAGAAGCAGCATGGTGCGCTGAACGGAATCGAACTGATCAGCAACTTCATTCACCCGGTCCCTGGACATGACCACGTTGCCCAGTACCTGCCAGACCCCGAGGCCAATCACCGCGGTAATCGTGACCGCAATCAGCATTTCCATCAGCGTGAAGCCGTTGCGGACAACGGGCTGCCCTGACCGCAGTTGTTTAAGCGCCGACACAGACATCAGCTGTCCCCAATAAAGGCAGACAGGGTATGTACCGGCGGGGGATCGGATTCATTCCCGCGGAAGCGTGCAACGGTGACCTCTACCCGTAATATGGACGGATCTTCAGTGCCCAGCACGGCGGTTTTAACCTGCCAGCGGAAGGGGCCATAGTCCATGTCGTCAGTGTTTTCGGAGATCTCCGGCAGGTTTTCCTGCAGCCGGAGTTCATTGATGCGGTTATCGGCAACCCAGCCTGCCAGGGTCTTGTCCCGTATGCGCTCGTAGCTGGAAATATACTGGCTGCCCACTTCAGCAGCGGCCGTTGCAATCAGGCCAAACACCAGCAGCGCAACCAGAACCTCGATCAGTGTAAAGCCGCGCTGGGTGTTCATGCGTCGTTGTTCCCTTCACTACCCGGGTGACGCCACTCCATTGGGGAAAATCCATCCGAAGCGATGGTATGCATCCTGGAATCGTCCCTGCCGAGGGTGAATTCCAGTTCAAACGGCGTCGTCTCACCACTGGAGAAAAACACAACGTCCGGCCGCAGGCGGTCTTCTTCGGAGGCCAGTCTGGGGGTGTCGTTCTCGATAAACTCGGTGACCGTTATCCACTCCGGAAACCCACGCAGCCGGAACATTGGCTCCCCCGAGACTTTCCACTCTCCGCTCAGGTCTTCCCAGGCGACAAAGCGATAGCCTTCTTCGTCCAGAACCAGGCCCAGCTCGGTATTGTTGAGCACTGCCTGCTCAGAGGCGGTCTGCATCAGAAGATACAACTCCCGTATTTCATTCTCCATTTCCCGATCCCGGGAGCTGCCGCCCATGGTCATAACCGCCAGGGACGCCAGCAAACCTATCACGACCAGGACAACGAGTATTTCGATCAGCGTAAAGCCTGAGTGTCGCGCCCCGGATCGCACAATCAGTCCCTGACGTTCCAGACACTGATGTCGGCGTCATCGCCCTCGCCACCTTCGCGGCCATCCGCACCATAGGAAAAGAGGTCGTAAGGGCCTTCAGTACCGGGGCTGATGTATTGATATTCGTTACCCCAGGGGTCTTCGGGAACACTGTTCAGGTAGCCCTCGGGGTTCCAGTTCCGCGGTTCGGGGTTACCGCTGGGCTTGGACACCAGTGCTTCAAGCCCCTGCTGTGTGGAGGGATAATTGCTGTTGTCGAGGCGGTAGAGGTCAAGGGCGTTGGCAATATTGCTCATTTGTGTTTCGGCGACCGTAACCCTGGCCTGGTCGCTTCGCCCCATGATGTTCGGCGCCACGATCGCTACCAGCAGGCCCAGGATGACCATTACCACCATGATTTCGATGAGGGTAAAACCCCGTTGTGCAGTCTGGTATTTCATTGTCTTGCTCTTCATTGTTCCATGTCTCTGGGTTTGAAAATGGGTCGGCAGGCAACACCTGGACTACGGGCTAGCCAACCAGATTACTCATGTTGAGAATCGGGAGCATGATGGCCAGCACAATAATGAGGACCACCACGCCCATTAACAGCAACATCATGGGCTCGAACAGGCCCACGATGGCCGCGATCTTTGATTGCAGGGTCTTCTCCTGCATGGTGGCTGTCCGCTCCAGCATGCTGTCCAGTTCGCCACTGGCCTCCCCGCTGGCAATCATGTGCAGCATCATCGGCGGGAAATAGCCAGTCTGATCCAGTGACCGATGCAGGGAACCGCCTTCGCTCACCTTCCTGGCCGCGTCCCTCAGTTCCTGGCGCAGGTAATCATTGGATAATACCTCGCCTGCAATTCGCATCGCATCCACCAGGGGAACACCGCTGGTGGTCAGAATACTGAGAGTACTGGCATAACGGGCGGTATTGACGCCACGAACCATGCCTGCCAGTAATGGCATATTCAGCAGACTTTTATGAAACCTCATCCGGAACGCCGGCTTGCGCAAGGACCACCGGAATGCGGCGATCGCGGCGATAATCAGTATCAGGAGATAGACACCGAAATCTCCCAAAAAATCCGACACCGCCAGCATGGCCGACGTCAGTGCCGGCAATTCCTGCCCCTGCTTCACAAACACTTCAATGATGTCCGGCACCACGTAGGTCAGCAGGAAAACCACAATGGAGATGGCAACAACACTGAGAATCATCGGGTAGATCGCGGCAAGCTGGATCTTCTGCCGTGACTCCTGACGGGCCTCGGTGTAGTCCGCAAGGCGATTAAGAACCAGGTCAAGGTGCCCTGCGTGCTCACCGGCAGCCACTGTGGAGCGATACAGCCGCGGGAAGGCCCGTGGAAACTCCCCCAGACTGTCGGCCAGGCTGTACCCTTCCATGACTTTCGCGCGGATGGCGATCAACATGCTGCGAATCCGCGGGCTGGATGACTGCTGGGACGCCGCCGACAAAGCCTGCTCAATGGGAATACCCGACTGTATCAGTGTTGCCAGCTGCCGGGTGACAAGTGCAAGATCGGCCGTTGCCAGGCCGCCCCGGCTGCTCAGTGGGTTGCTGCGGGTCTGCTTTTCGGTGGCCGGCTCAACCGCCAGCGGTGTCAGCCCCCTTTCGCGCAGTTGCTGGCGTACCGCCCGAGGTGCATCCGCCTCAACGACACCCTGTTTCTGTTTGCCACGGCTATCAAGAGCTTTGTATTCGAACGCTGGCATGAATCTACTTGCTCCGGTGGGTCACACGAAGGACCTCTTCGACCGTGGTCACCCCATCCAGGATTTTCTGAACGCCATCGGCGTGGATACTCGGGCCGTGGAGCCGGGCCTCGTGCTCCAGGTCCAGCTCCCCTGCCCGCTTGTGGATCAGGGTGCTGATGTTTTCGTTCACCTCAACCACCTCATAAATACCTATACGACCGCGGTAGCCCAACTGGTTGCAGTGCTCGCAGCCTTTGGAGCGGTAGATGGTGGGCGGTCGGGCCGGATCCTGCTGCAAAAACTCACAGTGCTCTTCACTGGGTTCGTAGGGCTCCCGGCAGTCCTTGCAGAGCACCCGCACCAGACGCTGGGCAACGATACCCACCAGACTGGAAGAAATCAGGAATGGCTCGATACCCATATCCATGAGACGGGTGATGGCACCCACGGCGGTGTTGGTGTGCAGGGTCGACAATACCAGATGGCCGGTCAGGCTGGCCTGAACTGCAATTTCGGCGGTTTCAAGGTCCCGGATCTCACCAATCATCACCACGTCCGGATCCTGGCGCAGAATCGCCCTCAAGCCCCGGGCGAAGGTCATATCCACCTTGGTATTGACCTGGGTCTGCCCGATACCCGGAAGGTTGTACTCGATGGGGTCCTCAACGGTCAGGATGTTACGGCTGCGGTCGTTGATCTCCTGCAGTGATGCGTAAAGTGTTGTGGACTTACCGGAGCCGGTGGGACCGGTGACCAGCAGGATGCCGTAAGGACGGTAGATCAGCTTGCGCAGCACCTTCAGATCGTTGCCCGCCATGCCCAGGGATTCCAGGCGTATGGCGCCGGCCTGCTTGTCGAGCAGGCGCAATACCACCCGTTCGCCGCTGGAAGACGGCATGGTGGAGACCCGGATATCCACTTCCCGACCGGCGACACGAAGGGCAATACGACCGTCCTGGGGCACGCGCTTCTCGGCAATATCCAGTTTCGCCATAACCTTGATACGGGACACCAGCAACGGGGCCAGGGCCCGCTTGGGCTGCACCACTTCCCGCAGCACACCGTCGACCCGGAAACGCACCACCAGGCGGGTTTCATAGGTTTCAATATGCACATCCGAGGCACTGGACTTGACCGCCTCCGTCAGGATGGCGTTGATCAGCCGGATAATGGGGGCGTCGTCTTCCTGCTCCAGCAGGTCTTCGGTTTCCGGTACCGAGTCAGCCAGGGAGGCCAGGTCCATATCGTCGCCGATGCCTTCAACCATTTGCATGGCTTCGGCGGAATCGTTCTGGTAGGCCGCGTTCAGGGCGGCATCAAACCTTGCCGGCTCAATGGTGGAAAACCTGGCCCGGCCACCACTGATGCGATTGGCTTCTGCAAGCGCTGAATGGCCAGCGCCGGGGCGCACCAGGATCACCGGTTCGCCATGGTCATCACGGGTCAGAATCACGCCATTGCGCTTGGCAAACGTGAAAGGAAGACGGCCCAGCGGAGCATCCTGCGGCTGAAGTTCTGTATCTGTGTCCAAGATCGTCCTCGCTTTGTTGCCGGGGCCGGAAGACGAGAGTTCCAGAATCCCTTTTTATTCAATTAATTCAGAAAGGCTACCATAGGATATGGAACCGCTGAATAACTCTATACACTATACTGCCAATAAAACTTTGCAGTCTGATAACCTGTGAGCCTTTTGCCGGCTCTCATCAGCGCTTTTCGGGACAATCCATGCTTTTAACCAGCTCGAGGTTACCACTGATACTCGCCACCGTCGCAGGCATTACCATGGTGACTGTGACAGCCTGGCAGGGATATCGTTTCTGGCAGACCGAAACTGATACAACCGCAGCCACGGACCCTGCAACAAATGCAAAGGCAACATCCGCTATGCCGCAGGAACCGGACATCAATCTGGCCTCACTTGACCTGTTTGGCAAAGCCGGCGAGACAGAGAGCCAGGCCGAAGCGGACACCGAAAACCTGCCGGAAACCAATCTGCGGCTGTTCCTCAGGGGTGTACTCGCGGCATCCGGTGATTTTCCCGGCAGCGCGCTGATCGAAGATGACAAGAGCACAACCGAAGCCTACCTTGTAGGCGATGAGCTGCCCGGCAATGCCACGCTTCGTTCCGTGCGCGCCAACCGTGTCATTATTGAAAGGGGAGGCAAGCTGGAAAACCTCTATTTTCCGGAGGATGAAGATCGCTCGGGCCTCTCCCTGGCATCCAGCCAAACAACCAGCGATGTGGACGAATCACAGACACAGGCCCGGTCTGCCGATACAAGCCAGTCTTCATCGTCTGGTGCCGGTGGCGACAGTGAGCAACGCCGGGAAGAAATTCGCCGGCGGCTGGAGCAGCTTCGTGAACGTCTGAGAAGCAACAACTGAGGATACCCATGGAGACGGCCGCACTTATTCCCCGAAGCCGTTGCTCCCTGCTTTCTTTGCTTCCCATCTTGCTGATGGTGACCACACTGACGGTGGCGGCACTTGAGCTCGGTGAACGCTTGATGGACTACGTGCGGTCCGAGTTTGGCGATGCGGCCCACGGCCGCCTGGAAACCTGGCAGAACCTCCACAACATGGCTGCAAACGCGCCTGTCGACCGGCAGCTCAGGCTGGTCAATTCCTTTTTCAATCGCGCCCGCTTCGTGAGCGATATCGAGCACTGGGGCGAGGAAGACTACTGGGCCACTCCGGTTGAACTGCTGACCACCAACGGTGGTGACTGTGAGGATTTCTCCATCGCCAAGTACCTGACACTGAAGTCCATGGGTGTACCGGATGAACAGCTGCGCATCGTTTACGTCAAGGCCCTGGAGCTCAATCAGGCGCACATGGTGCTCGCCTGGTACCCGGAGCCGGATGCGGACCCGCTGATACTCGACAACCTCATCAACGACATTAAACCTGCATCCCAACGCACTGATCTTGAACCGGTATACAGTTTCAATGGCGATGGTCTCTGGCTCAATCGTTCTGGAGATAGCAGTCAGCGTATCGGCAATGCCGAGGGGCTCTCTCACTGGAAGGACCTCAACAGCCGGCTCATAGACAGCCTCCGGTGACGCCATAAGACACAACACTTGTCGCCAGGTGACATAGCCGCCGCAACAAATGCCGGTACAATTCCGGGCATATTCAAACCACTTGAAGGATGGCCAATATGCGACGTTGGAATGGCTGGGGCGACGACCAGTTCAACCTTGAACTACCCGACGGGGGACGCCAGTTCCTTCAGGAGCGCATCGGCACGGCCACCCCGCTCAGCGACACGTCCCTTGAAGCTGCCTGTGCACAGGTGCCCGCCAGCCGTTTGCCACAGCACTCCGACGTGGCCACAAGCGCAGAAGACCGGGTGCGCCACGCTCGCGGCCAGAGCCTGGCTGACTGGCTTGCCATGCGCAGTGGCGATTTCGGCGTGTTTCCGGATGGTGTGGCCTACCCGGAATCGTCTCAGGACGTGAAAAGCTTGCTGCGCTATGCCGAAGAGCATGGTATTTCAGTCATACCTTACGGTGGCGGAACCAGTGTTGCCGGTCATATCAATCCCGTTGATAGTGAGAGCCCGGTGCTGACGGTGGATATGGGTCGCATGAACCGGCTTATCGACCTCGACAGGCAAAGCCAGATTGCCACCTTCGGTGCCGGCACGCCGGGCCCGCTGGTGGAATCCCAGTTGCGGGCACTGGGATACACACTCGGGCACTTTCCCCAGTCGTTCGAGCTCTCCACCATTGGTGGCTGGGTGGCCAGCCGTTCCAGTGGTCAGCAGTCGCTACGCTATGGCCGCATCGAGCAGTTATTCGCCGGTGGCCGCATCGAGACCTTGAAGGGCACGCTGGATATTCCAACCATTCCCGCGTCCAGTGCCGGCCCGGATATCCGTGAAATGATTCTCGGCTCTGAAGGCCGCATTGGCCTGATCACCGAAGTGAAGGTACGGGTCACGCCCCTGCCCGCCCATGAAAGCTTCCACGTGGTGTTTTTCCCCAACTGGGACAAGGCCCGAACCGCGTGCCGCCAGCTGGTTCAGAACCGCACTCAGCTATCCATGCTGCGCCTGAGCAATGCCACCGAAACCGAGACCCAGCTTGCCCTGGCCGGCCATCCCGCGCTGATTGGCATGCTCGAGTCCTATCTGTCCCTGCGGGGGTCTAAAAACGGCAAATGCATGATGACCTTCGGCATAACCGGCAGCAAGCGCCAGTGTAACAATGCCCTGAAAGAAACCCGGGCAATCTGCAGTGAATACGATGGCATCTACACCGGCAAGAAACTGGGCGATAAATGGGCCGCTAAACGCTTCACCATGCCCTATCTGCGAGAAGCCCTCTGGCAGCTCGGCTACGCCGTCGACACCCTGGAAACCGCGACCGACTGGGATAACGTGGACAACCTCCTGAACCGGATTGAAGAAAACCTTCGTAACCGGTTGAATGAAAGGAAAGAGTCGGTTCATGTCTTCACTCATCTTTCGCATTTCTATACCCAGGGCTGCAGCATCTACACCACCTATGTGTTCCGGGTTGCCGACAGCTACGACGAAACCCTGGCCCGGTGGAAGACCCTGAAAGACAGTACGTCCGCTGTTATCGTCAACAACCGCGGCACCATCAGCCATCAACATGGTGTCGGCAAGGACCACGCCCCTTTCCTGCCGGTGGAGAAAGGCGAGCTGGGTATGCTGGCCATTGGCTCACTGTGCCAAACCTTTGATCCGGCCGGCCTGTTAAACCCCAAAACCCTGGTTGAATGATCATGTCACTGACCCGTGCGCAGAAGCTGGAACAGCTCCAGAGCAGCAATTCGGAGTTCGATATCGTTGTGATTGGTGGCGGTATCACCGGTGCCGGGGTTGCCCGGGAAGCGGCAGGCAGCGGCCTGCGTACGCTGCTGGTGGAACAGAATGACTTTTCCTGGGGCACCTCCAGCCGCTCCTCGAAAATGGTTCACGGTGGCCTGCGCTACCTGGGCAGTGGCCACTTCAACCTCACCAAGGACGCCGTGCGGGAACGGGACCGGCTGATGGCGGAGGCACCGGGACTGATCGACCCACTGCGATTTGTCATGCCCCATTACCGCAAACAGTTTCCCGGGCCCCGGCTGTTCCAGATTCTGTTGCGGGTTTACGACAGAATTGCGCGCACGCCTTCACGACAAAGACTGTCACCGGCCGAAACCCTGCAGTGGGTACCCGGATTGGCAACCGACAACCTGGTTGCAGCCAGCGGGTTTACCGATGCCGTCACTGACGATTCCCGGCTAGTGCAGCGGGTGATTGAAGAGGCCGAGGCCGACGGCGCCCTGTGCCTGAATTATCTTCAGGCAGAGTCGGTTCTTCGTGACGGCGACAGTATGGCCGTAACCGGCCTTCAGCTTCGCGACACAGGAGCTGAGGGACAGACGTTCACCGTCAGCACGCCACTGGTCATCAATGCCACCGGTGCCTGGGCGCGACAGCTCCAGCAGGCTGACGACAACAAAACCCGCATAAGGCCACTGCGGGGCAGCCACCTGGTTCTGCCTTTCAACAGGCTGCCCGTTTCCTGCTCAGTGTCCCTGTTTCATCCGCAAGACCGGCGCCCCGTATTCGCGTTTCCATGGCAGGGCACGACGGTTCTGGGTACCACCGATCTTGATCATGAACAAAGCCTTTCCGAGGAGCCGGCCATTACCCGGGAAGAGCTGGAGTATCTGTTGCAGATCTCGGACACCCTGTTTCCCGCCAGTGCCATTACCGAAAGCGACATCATCGCGACCTGGGCCGGTGTGCGACCGGTTGTCAGCGAACAGAACGCGGACGGAAAGCGGGTAAAACCCTCGAAAGAAAACCGTGAACATGTTCTCTGGTCAGACAACGGATTAATCAGTATTGCAGGTGGCAAACTCACCACCTTCCGGCTCATCGCACGAGAGGTGCTCGAGCGGGCGCAAAACCTCATGCCGGGAGTCCAGATCAGGGACAATGGCGCTCGCGTTTTCTCGCCGCCAGCCGACCTGGAAAGACCACAAAGCATCAGTCACCGGAACTGGGAGCGCCTGAAAGGCTTCTATGGGCCGGCACTGGGCGACATTGTGAATGCCGGCTCCCATGACACCATCGCGCCGTCGGACACCCTGTGGGCGGAACTGGCCTGGGCTGCTGCCAACACCGGTGTCGTCCATCTGGATGATTTGCTGCTTCGCCGCACACGGGTCGGCCTGATCCTGCCCTCGGGTGGTGAGGAACTGTTACCGCAGATTCGCAAGGTCTGCCAACCCGTTCTGGGCTGGGACGATAACCGCTGGGAAGGTGAGCAGGAACGCTATCTTGGTATCTGGCAAGCCAGCTATTCAGTGCCCGAAGCCGGCGGCGAGGCGACATGAGCCCCAAAGAACCCCTGATCCTGGCCATCGACAACGGCACCCAGAGCGTTCGCGCCCTGTTGTTCGACACCTGTGGAAACCTGATTGGCAAAGGCAAGCAGGACATCGAGCCCTACTTTTCCGAGCAGCCTGGCTGGGCGGAACAGCACCCGGATTACTTCTGGGAGGCCCTGGGCAAGGCATGCGCACTGCTGTGGCAGGATACCACCGCCGATCCTGGCCAGGTGGCTGGTGTTACTGTGACCACCCAGCGTGGCACGGTCATCAATCTGGACGAAAACGGCGAACCCCTGAGGCCAGCCATCATCTGGCTGGACCAGCGCCACGCCAAAGTGGAAGGCCCCGTGACCGGTCCCTGGGGCTGGCTGTTCAAGCTGCTGCGCCTGGAGCCCACCGTCGACCGCTTTCGCGAGAAAACCCAGGCCAACTGGATCGCCCAGAACCAGCCGGATATCTGGGCCAGAACACGCCATTTCCTGCTGCTTTCCGGATACCTTAATTACCGCCTGACCGGCGAGTTCCGTGATTCGGTAGGCAGCCAGGTGGGCTACATCCCCTTTGACTACAAACGCCACCGCTGGGCCGGCAAGCGTGATTTCAAATGGCAGACCATGCCGGTCAAACCCGAGATGCTGCCGGAGCTGGTCAGACCCGGGGACCGGATCGGCGAGCTGACCACAGACGCTGCGGCCCACCTGGGACTGCCCAAAGCCTTGCCGGTGATTGCGGCAGCCTCGGACAAGGCCTGTGAAATTCTGGGCTCCGGTGGCCTGAGCCCGGAAGTCGGCTGCATGAGTTACGGCACCACAGCGACGATCAACACCACCAGTAAACGCTATGTCGAACCGGTACGGATGATGCCGCCTTACCCATCCGCCCTGCCCGGCCACTATTCCACGGAAGTGATGATCTACCGGGGCTTCTGGATGGTGAGCTGGTTCAAACGGGAATTCGGCCTGCGGGAACAGAAACTGGCGGAACAGAAAGGCATTGAACCGGAGGCATTGTTCGACGAACTGGTCCGTGCGGTGCCACCGGGCTCCATGGGCCTGATGCTGCAGCCCTACTGGTCGCCCGGCGTGCGCCAGCCAGGGCCGGAGGCAAAAGGCTCCATCATCGGCTTCGGCGATGTCCACACCCGCTCCCACATCTATCGCGCCATTCTGGAAGGGTTGGCCTACGCATTGCGGGAAGGCAAGGAGCGTATCGAGAAGCGCAGCGGCGTTCCCATTCGCAAGCTCCGTGTGGCGGGGGGCGGCTCCCAGAGTGACGCGGCCATGCAACTGACCGCTGACGTTTTCGGGCTACCTGCCGAACGGCCCCATACCTACGAAACCTCCGGCCTGGGCGCGGCCATCGACGCTGCTGTCGGCCTGGGCCTGCATCCGGATTTCGACACGGCGGTTGCGGCCATGACCCGAGTAGGCGATGTGTTTCATCCCCGGGAAGCATCCCGGCTGTTGTACGAGCGCCTTTACCGGGAGGTGTACCTGAAGATGTACCCGCAACTGCAACCGCTGTACCGGAAAATACGGGATATCACCGGGTATCCTCAATAACACCCGTAACCCAACAATCGCTTGAATTTAACCGCCAGTCCGGTAAAACTCTGAACCTGCTCCAACAACAATTTTCTGGCACCGCGCCAGCGCATTAAGGCACGCCCGATGTCCGCCGTAGACTATCTGATACCTTATGATTTCTCACCAGTGACGATACTGGGCTTTGTGCTCGTGCTGGGGTTCTACGGCTACGGGCTGCTCAGAATGCCCGAGAACGACCGGCCTGGCAGTGGCCGGATACTGGTGTTCGTGATCGGGGTCATGATTTGCTACGGCGTCATGCAGACCCGGTTTGATTACTACTCCCAGTACATGTTCTTTGTGCACCGGGGCCAGCACCTGATTCTCCACCACCTGGGGCCATTCCTGATTGCGCTGTCCAACCCCCTGCCGGTGATGCGTTTTCTCTACAGCCGGATCAAGCCCGGTATCAGGCGCGCACTGGTGCCGTTAGGATGGGTATACCGTTTTCTTCAGCACCCGGCCATTGCATCCTTCCTGTTCGTGGGCCTCATTTACTTCTGGCTCTGGCCGCCCATCCATTTCGACGCCATGCTCAGCCGCGACCTCTACTGGATCATGAACTGGAGCATGCTGCTGGACGGCCTGTTGTTCTGGTGGCTGATCTTTGACCCCCGCTCACCCGTTACCAGCGATGCCCTGGGCTATGGCAAACGCATCCTTTTACTGGCGCTGGTGGCGATACCGCAGATGGTCCTTGGCGCCACCATCGTGTTCTCCAGAGGCATGGTGTACGACGTTTACGAAGTGTGCGGTCGCGCCTGGCCGATGGCACCGGAGACCGATCAGCTTCTGGGCGGGCTGCTCACCTGGATTCCACCGGCGATGATGAGCATTCTCGGCATCCTGATCATCCTTCGTCGCGCCATGCGGGAGGACGGCAATGTATCCCCCTATTCCGAAAAACTGAAGGCAACCCATTCATGAGTATCCAGTTCCGTTCACGTCTGCTCAACATGCTGCCAATCGCTGCCGTGCTTGCCTCAACGGTGATCCTGGCGGGCTGTTTCAGCGACGACGGGTCCTGGCACGGCAAGGACATCAGTGGCCTGATGCCGGAACTGGCATTCGAGCTGACAGATACCTCCGGTGATACCCTGACCGCCGATGACACCGCCGGTGAAATCCGCATGCTGTTCTTCGGCTTCACCTCCTGCCCTGACGTCTGCCCTGCAACACTCCAGAAGCTCTCCCGTGCCGTCAAGGACATGCCCGACGAACTGCAGGACGACACCCGGATCGTCTTCGTCAGCGTGGACCCACGACGGGACACGCCGGAACGCATTGGCAGCTACGTGGATTTCTTCAGCGAGAGGGCCATCGGGCTTACCGGCGAAGAAAAGGCATTGCGGGAACTGAGCAAGCGCTACCGCACCACCTTCGGCTACGATGATCCGGACGAAGAAGGTAACTACAACGTCTCCCACAGCGGTGCTGTCTACGTATTCGACCGCGAGGGAGAGGCTCGCCTGCTGTTCAGGCCTGAATTGAGTGTTGAAGATATACGGGCAGACCTGATTGCCCTCGCCGAGGAAGGCAGGACCTGACACAGAGATCCTGTAATCCGGGTCATCCATGGCCTTACAGCTGGCCCTCCAGGATCGGCAACTGCACGGAACCTTCCAGATTCACAAAGGGTATCAATGCATCCCTCGACCAGCTTGCCGGATATTGTGGATGAAACCCGTAAACCAGCAGCGCCAACTCATCACCAGGCGCCAGTGCTTCGGCCACCCCGACCAGTTCGACGACTTCCTGATCCTTCAAACCTCGTACGGGCTTGATCTGATCGTCGATCAGCTGCCAGCGGCTTTCGCCGTCTGAGCGCTTGCCAAGCCCCACAAACACAATGGGATCACAACCCGGCGCATAGGGATCTGCCTCCAGCCCGCACGAGGAACGACCGGTCAGATCCGAAATCGTCAGCCGGGCTGTGGGGATACCTCCCAGGATCGCCCCGGTCTCCCCTGCACGGCCCAGCGGCAATGCCGTAGGCGGTTGGGTAGCGGCTGCCACGGCCTCATATCCGTTGGCGACCGGCAACTCGGTGGCCACCAGTCGCTCGACCACACTGGCACCCTTCAGAGGTCCTCCTTCAAGACCTGGTGCGGGGAATGAGTCAAACGGTACCTTTATCGATTCACCGGTCTCCACTGAGAGACAGACCTGCGAGGCGGTGCCATCGAAGTAACCGGGCAGTGGCTCACCCTGCAAATGATGCTGAAGCCAATCCAATGTGGCATCGGCAATCGGGATATCACCGCAGGCAAACGCACCAGCCGCTCCCTGGAAACCAGGTATCTCCAGCAAGCCCGCCGTCGGATCCAGGAACTCACCCGGCTGTGACTCGTCCGGCGCTTCCACGGGCAGGATGTGACCAGTCTGGTGCGTTAGCAGTCGGACATCACCACCGAGCGATTTCAGGCACTCGAAGTTGCGCCAGGCTTCATTGAAGTTGAACAGTGTGTCCTTCATGCCCTGGGTAAACAGCACATCAACTTCAGGGTAAGGCGTGGGCTGGACATCGAATGCCGGCGGGTTGATCTGGTAGCTCAACAGGTTCGGGTTGTCAGATACCGATACCGGCTCGCCAGTGCAGCGATAAGCCGGACTGTGATAGTAGAAGAAATCCAGCCCGGCGTCAGGAAATTGGTTCAGGGTTGCTCCCTGGGCAAGAATCTCACGGATGATCGGGTCCAGCCCGTCATTACCATTCCCGCTTGAACCGGCTTCTCCTCCGGCCACCAGCACCAGGTCCCATCCTGTCTTGATTACGTTGCCGGGGTTGAGGCTATAGCGCAGGTCGTACCAGGTAATGTCAGGAACAAGGGCATCAAGCCTCTGCTTCGGGTCCTGTCCATGTAACAGGAGCTGGAACCCACCCCCATAACTGCCGCCAATAGCACCGACAACCAGGTTCGGATTCAACTCCCTGGGGAGCGAGGGTTCAGTGCGATGCTGCAGGTACTCCAGGTTATCCTCGGCCCAGTCCAGAATCCGGATCAGGTCGTCCCCTTCAAACTCGGGATCCATCACTCTCACCGTGCCGGTGCTTTCACCAAAACCTCTCTGGTCAATCGAAACGACGGCAAATCCGGATTCGCGGTAGTTTTCAAAACCTTCCGTGGAGCGGGCACCGCCAAAACCGTGGCCATGCAAAACCAATGGGTGACCCTTCGCGCAGTCGATCCCCCCCATGGGCTCAAGCACCTGGAAAACGATCGTTTCCCCGCTGGCCGACTGCAACTCGACCGGGTAGCTGCGACCGCCTTCGGTGGGGGTACCATCCGAACAGGACACCGGCACTTCACAGCGGGAAGGATTTCCTTTTCCCGGACTTTCACAGGCCTGCTCCGGCAGTGAACCGGAACTTTGAACAGATTGGCCGGGTCCCGTTTCATCGGAACCCAGGTCGACGCACCCGGCAACAGCCACGGTCAAAAAAAAGGCGCTCAATGGTCGGTGCCAGAGGCCTGGACGAAAGGTATGAAACATCAGTTGCTCTCCTTGTTATTCGTTATAGGCAATACAAGGAAAACGACGTGATGAAATCAGAATCTGTTCCATTTCCTGCAGGAACAGGCCTGAAAGGACAATAAACGCCACATGCCAACGTGACAGGCGTTACTCACTGGCTACCTTTTTAAGCCACTCCACCCCAAAACGTACCCCGAATCCCTGGAGGTCTGTGGGTATGTGGGCCAGCCCGCCGGTGTGCGTGCCGGACGATGCCATGTCTACATGCACCCAGCCGATGTCTTTGTCAACGAACCGACCCAGCAGGCGGGCCGCATAGATATGATCGCCCGGCCCGGTAGTTCTGCACTGCAACGTGTCGGCGACTTTTGATTTCAGATCCTCATCGTAATCATCCTCGTACGGAAAAGGCCATACCCGCTCCCCACAACGCTCACCGGCCTGGATAATCGGCTCGACCCACTCCCGACGATTCGTTATTGCACCGGCCATTCGCTGGCCCAGAGCCGCTACCACGCCGCCCGTCAGCGTCGCATAATCAATAATGGCACGGGGGTTTTCCCGGCATACGAGGGCCAGGGTATCCGAAAGCACCATTCGGCCCTCCGCATCGGTATTGATCAGCTCAATGGTGGTGCCATCCAGAGCTGTAATCACATCGTTGCATTTCACCGCCCGGGATCCGATGTGGTTCTCCGCCAAAGCCAGCCAGCAATCCACCGGCTGGTCGAATTTCAGGCGGGTAATGGCGAGGAAGGCGCCAAGTGCGACAGCACTGCCCTGCATATCCCCATGCATGCCCAGCATGCTTCCGCCCACTTTCAGGTTGCTTCCACCGGTATCGAAACAGATCCCCTTACCGACCAGTGCAAGCGGGCTTCCCTCAGCCCCCGGGGGGCGGTATTTCAGGTGAAGAATGCCGGCGTCCCTGACCGGGCTGGCCGCGACAACGGAGAGAAAGGCACCAGCACCCAACTCTTCCAGTTTATCGCAGTCATGGAACTGCGCGTCCCAGCCTTCCTGTCTGGCGAGTGACTCGGCAAAATCCCGATAGATGCCGGGCGTCAGATAATTTCCCGGAAGATGGGTTAACCAGCGAGCAAGATTATTGCCTTCGGCGGTTGCCTCAGCGAATTCAAAGTCCGCCTCTTCAAACTCCCCGAAGAAACGGATTGCCCGCAGGGTGTTTGCTTCAGGAGGTTTTTCCGTAATTCTGGGCAGCTGGAAAAGGGCTGCGTGTGCGGCCGCCACAATGGCTTCGGCCATGGCACATGAAGATTCGTCTTCATCCAGCAGGGAAATAACATTGACCTCCTCCAGCCGTTCAGCAATCAGAGGGCCGATCACCTTTCGCGCCAGAGTCAGGGCTTTGAATGCCTGCAGGTGTTCCGGTACGAACACAACGGCGGCTCGACCGCCATCAGGCGTGGACAGAAACACGGGATTGGCGGTTTCCGGATACGCAGAAAGGCGCTTTTCCAGGAAATCAGACCAGGGTATATGGTCTAAGGCCTCCCGGTCGTCTTCGGGCACCAGAATTACAACACCCTCACCTGGATCAAGATCCCAGGAAGCGGGTACAGACTGGTCTTTTTCCAGCAGCAACTGGGGTAGTCCGGGGAACTCTGGCTTCATGATCAATGCTCCTGACGCGGCTGACTGATGTTTGCCTGAGTGTAGTAGGGTTTGGTCCGTCAATTCCCCATTTTACCGGGCAGATAGGTGACAATTTCCGGGAAAATAGTGATCAGGAACACCCCGGCCAGCAGCAGCAGGAAATAAGGCAGCGCGGCCAGCGCAATCCGGATAATGTTGTCACCGGTAAGCCCCTGGATCACAAACAGGTTGAACCCCACCGGAGGGGTTATCTGGCTCATTTCCACCACGATCACCAGGTAGATGCCAAACCACATCAGATCGATTCCGGCGGCTTGTACCATCGGTAGGATCACCGAGGTCGTCAGCACCACAACGGAAATGCCATCGAGAAAGCAGCCCAGAAGAATGAAGAAGGCCGTCAGTGCCAGGAGCAGCATGTAGGGGGACAGTGACAGTGTATTGATCCAGGTTGCCAGTTCCCGTGGAATGCCGGTAAAACCCATGGATACGGTCAGAAAGTGGGCGCCCACAAGAATGAAAGCGATCATGGTGGAGGTTTTCACCGTGCCCATCAGGGCTTCCATACAGGTCGCCCTGCTCAGGGAACCGCCACGCCAGGACAGCAGGTGCGCCAGGGCAACACCCACCGCGGCCGATTCCGTTGGTGATGCCAGTCCGGCATAGATAGAGCCGATGATACCGACAATCAGCAACACCACCGGGATCAGCGGCTTGCTGCGGCGAAACTTCTCTGCCAGCGGCAAGGATTCTTCTTCATCGGCGGGCACGCCGGAGGGATTCATCCCGGACCAGATACCGACATAGCCCGCGAACATCACCATTAGCAGCAACCCCGGCAGAATGCCCGCTACGAATAGCCTGGCAATGGATTGCTCGGTGGCAACGCCGTACACGATGAGAATTATCGACGGGGGAATCAGCAGGCCGAGGGTGGCTGATCCGGCAAGAGTGCCCAGGACCTGCTTGCGATCATAGCCTCGCCCGGTGAGCTCCGGTATTGACATTTTTCCGATGGTTGCCGCGGTCGCCGCTGACGAACCGGAAATTGCAGCGAAGATGCCACAGCCGATAATGTTGGTATGAAGAAGTCGGCCCGGAATGCGACCAACCCAGGGGGCAATACCGTTGAACATCTCCTCCGAGAGCCGTGAACGGAAAAGCACCTCACCCATCCAGATGAACATGGGCAGCGCCGCCAGCTCCCAGGACGCGCTGGCACCGTAAAACGAGGTCGACAAGCTCTGGCCTACCGGAATGTTGCTGAGGAAATACAGTGCAGCCAGGCCGGTTGCCGTCAGAGCAAAGGCTACCGACAGCCCTGCTGCGAGCAGAATCAGGAGCCCGACCAGGAGCGCAAGGCTCATCCAGATCATGTCCATGGTTTTACTCCATCGGGGCCTGGTCTTTGATATGGGCAATGCGACCAGTGATCAGCCCGACCAACACATCGAGCAAGGCAACCAGAAGCCAGATGAGCCCGACCACCATCACGGCTTGCGGTAACCAGAGTGGAACCGGAACCATGCCAATGGAAAGATCACCATAGTCATAGCTGTCATAGGCCAGCAGGATGCTGTACCAGACGGCGAAACCGGTGATCGCCAAAGCGGTGACTGTCACAAGAACATCCAGGGCTTTCTGAATACCCGCCGGAAGCGCCCTGTGCAACAGGTCCACCCGGATATGCCCGCCAACCATCAGTGTGTAGGCCAGCCCGGTGAAGGTGGCGCCCAGTAACAGAAAACCCGCGAGTTCCGCCAGACCCGGTATCTGCAGGCCCAGAGATTTCATTCCCAGGGCCTGTAGGCCTTCGTCGAGAACCCGCCCGGACACCTGGAGCACCACCATCGCCATGATAGCCGCCAGCTGCAGTGCCGAGAGGTACCCGCCGAATCGATACAGAGAGTCCAGAAACCTGCGCATGGAGATGCTCCGGGTTGTTTGTCCTGACTATCCGACAACTAGCGGGCGCGATAGGCTTCCAGCAGCTCCTTACCGTCGTCACCGGCACGCTCCAGCCATTCCTGCTCCATTGTCTCACCAACTTCCTTCAGGCGCTCGACCAGAGCGTCGCTGGGCTCGGTCACGACGATGCCGTTTTCTTCCATGATTTTGATCTTGGCATCCGTTTCAGCCTTGCTGGCTTCCCATCCCCGCTTCTCGGCTTCCGCAGCGGCCGTTTCAATCGCTTCTTGAGCGGATTCGGGAAGCGCGTCGAAACTCTTGGCATTGACGATAACCATGTTTTTCGGCAACCACAGTTGAGCATGGTTGAAGTGGCTCAGATAATCCCAGGCCCGCGTATTGGCGCCGGTTGACGGGGATGTGATCATGGCGTCGACCCGACCGGTGCCAAACGCCACCGGAATATCCGGCACTTCCACCTGAGTCGGGACGGCACCGAAGAGCTCGGCCAGCCGTTCGCTTGATTTGTTGTAGGCGCGCATCTTCACACCCTCGAGCTCATCGCCGGTTTCCACCAGGAACTCCGTATAAATGCCCTGTGGCGGCCAGGGCACGGCAAACAGCAATTTCAGGCGCTGGCGTTCAAGACGCTCTGCCAGCATATCCCGGGATGCCTGCCAGAGTTCCCAGGCTTCGTCGTAGTCGCTGGCCAGATAGGGAACCGAATCCGCCTCGAACAGCGGATCCTCGTTTGCCAGCCGGGACATGATCAACTCGCCGATGGGTACAAGGCCACGGCGAACAGAGTTCTTGATTTCAGGATGTTTGATCAGGGAACCACTGCTGTGAACCGTTATATTGAGCTCACCATCGGTGGCCTCTTTCACATCTTCAGCAAACTCGCGAATGTTGACGGTGTGGAAGTTGGAATCACCGTAAGGCGTTGGCATATCCCAATTCGTCTCCGCCTGGGCGTTTCCGATTACTACGCAGAGCATAATTGCGGTCAGGTGCTTCGTGTTTATCTTCATGTCCCCTCCCTGTGGCGCCGGAATATCCCCATCCGGGCCGCTCATTCATGGTTGTTGTTGTCGGTATCTTGCGCGACATCAGCCGCACATTGTCACGCTTCACTATTGTGCTTTAATTGATCAAATTAGTGGCCAAACAACTGAGCGTCAAAGTTTTTGTCAAACGGCCCTGCCCGCGGGCTGGCCGCCCGACCCTGAGGAGATCATTTCATGCTGTCTGAAACCCTGCCCTATGAGAAAAAGTTTGCTGATGTAAACGGCAAGCAAATCGCCTATCTCGAGGAAGGCAGCGGCGACCCAATCGTGTTACTGCACGGCAATCCCACATCGTCCTTTCTGTGGCGCAATGTGGTGCCTGAACTGGTGCAGTCAGGCCGGGTCATCGTCCCCGACCTGATCGGCCAGGGCGATTCCGAAAAACTTCCCGCCAGCGAGGGCCCCTGGCGTTATACACTGGAAGTGGCCTACAACTATGTAGACGGCCTGTTGGAGACTATCCGTGCCAACGAGAATGTCACCCTGGTGATTCATGATTGGGGCAGTGGCATCGGTTTTCTCTGGGCGATGCGCCATGCCGAAGCTGTCAGAGGTGTAGCCTATATGGAGGGCATCGTTAGGCCCGTGGACTGGGCGGATTGGCCAGAGAGCGCAGTGGGGATCTTCAAGGGCTTCCGCTCTGGAAAAGGCGAAGACCTGATCCTAAACCGCAATATGTTCATAGAGGGCGTATTACCCAGCTCGGTGATACGGAAGCTCACTGAGACAGAGATGGATGCCTATCGCGCGCCTCATCTCAGCGCCGATGATCGTCAACCCCTGCTCAACTGGCCAAGGCAGATCCCCATCGAAGGGGAACCCGCAGATGTTGTCGCCCTGGTGAATGAGTACGGTGCCTTCATGGCCGGCAGTCCCATACCCAAATTATTCATCAATGCCGATCCGGGCTCCATTCTGATCGGGGCACAACGCGAGTTCTGTCGTAGTTGGCCGAACCAGCAGGAAGTCACTGTAAAGGGGCTGCATTTCATACAGGAAGACTCACCGGTAGAGATCGGTCAGGCCGTCGCAAACTGGCTAAAGACGATCTAGGCAGCATACACCAACCGCCAAAAGAAGGGATTTGCCATGAAACTCAAAGATTCCGTCGCCATTGTCACCGGCTCCTCCTCCGGTATCGGCGCCGCCATCGCCCGCCTGTTTGCTGAACACGGCTGCCACGTGGCGATCAACTACAGTAACAATGAGGACGGCGCCCGGGCGGTAGCCGCCGACTGCGAGAAGCACGGTGTAAAAACGCTGGTCATGCGCGCCGATGTAGCGGAAGACGCTGACTGCCGCGCCCTGGTGGACGCCACCCTGGACCAGCTGGGCCGCGTTGATATCCTGGTCAACAACGCCGGCACCACCAAATTCTGTGATCAGGCCAACCTCGACGGCCTCGACAAACAGGACTTCCTCGACCTGTACGCCGTCAATACCGTGGGGCCCTACCAGATGACCCGCGCCGCCGAGAAAGCCCTCCGGGCCAACGGTTCCGGACACATCATCAACATGGCTTCCATTGCCGGTCTCGCTGGCATTGGCAGTTCCATTGCCTATGCCGCCTCAAAGGGCGCCCTGATAACCATGACCCGCTCCCTGGCCCGGGTCATGGGTCCGGAAGTCCGGGTCAATGCCGTCTGCCCCGGTTTCGTACAGGGTGAATGGCTGAAAAAGGGCCTGGGCGAAGACAATTACGAGGCGTTACTGGCGAAGACCAAGGGTGCCTCGCCGCTGCATGATACCGCCTCACCGGAAACCGTAGCCGACGTCTGCCTGGGCCTGATCATCGGGGGCGACCTGACCACCGGGGAAACGATCCTCATCGACGGCGGCGCTCACCTGGGTATGGCGCCGGTCCGTCGCTAGCAGACCTGGCAGTATCAACAAACCCAGCATCCTGCCAAGGGTGTAACTCATACACGCCAGCAAAAGAGTCCAAATGGTTCTGGAAGTTACCCTCACGACGGTTTTTATAGCAGCGCTAATCACTGCACTGACGACAGGGTTAGGTGCTCTGCCGCTGGCTATCAGCGAAAAAGTCGATCAGAAATGGCTCAGCATCGGTGCTGCGATCGCAGCCGGCCTGATGCTTGCGGCAAGCCATAGTCTCATCGAAGAAGGCCTGACAAAGCAGGAATGGCTCACACTCGCTGGCATGGTGTCGGGCCTGGTGCTGGTCTACCTGGCCTACCGATGGATCGAGAAACAGGGAGCCCCGGACGTCAGTGCGTTACAGGGTGCTGACGCTAAAAAGGCATTGCTCATCGTTGGCGTTATGACTGCCCATTCCTTCGCAGAGGGCATCGGAGTCGGCGTTTCCTACGGTGGCAGTCGGGATCTCGGCGTTTTTATCACCGCCGCCATCGCCGTTCATAACATTCCGGAAGGTCTTGCCATTGCACTTATACTGGTACCAAGAGGTATGTCGGTCACAAAAGCGGCCGGCTGGAGTATTTTCAGCAGCTTGCCACAACCGCTGATGGCCATTCCGGCCTATCTGTTCGTAAGTACCTTCAAACCGGTGCTTCCTTTTGGCCTTGGTCTGGCCGCGGGTGCCATGATCTGGATGGTGTTTTCAGAGCTTCTGCCGGATGCCAACAAAAAGCTGGAGCCATCCTCCGTTGGTGTTGTCATTGTATTGGCGTTTCTGGGCATGATGGCTTTCCAAGTGGCCATCCGCTGACAGTAGACACACTCGATCGCGAGCCCGCTATTGCGGACAGCAGAACTTCATACATATATGAACTATTGGAGGTAACTCCATGCAAAAACGGGGTATTTCCGGAGACGTCACGCAACATCCGATACTTGTCTCGTTCAATTCAGATTCAAGCCAGTTAACCTGGCAGCCCCTCGGTGACCGCGTGATGGGAGGGCAGTCTGACGGGGCCGTTGTTTGCTCTGAAGACGGCACTGGCATCTTTCACGGTATTGTCCGCCTGGATAACGGCGGCGGCTTTGCATCCGTCAAAGCGGACCTGCCGGAACCGTTCGATGCAGCTCACTACACCGGCATCGAACTTCTTGCCCGCGGCGACGGCAAAACCTACAAGATCGGGCTTCGCAACAGCACAGACAGGCGCAGCATTGTGTACCAGCATGCGTTTACACCGGATACAGAAGACTGGAGCCGCATACAACTGCCGTTCAGTGATTTCGTTCCTACCTGGCGCGGCAAGACAATTACCGATGCGGAACCATTGGATCTTGAACACCTGGCCTCAGTCAGCCTTTTCGTTTCCGGGCGGCAGGTTGGTGAATTTCGATTGAGGATGCAGGATTGGAGGTTAATCCGATGACCAAACTCGCCCTGGTAACCGGTGCCAGCGCCGGCATAGGCAATGAGACCTGTGCCCTGTTTGCCCAAAAAGGCTACAGGGTGATCGCCCTGTCCCGACAGCCAACCGGCGTCGAGTCAGCCGATCGGGAGCTGGCGCTGGATCTTGAATCCTTTGAGCAGATTGAAGGGCTTGCGGGTACGCTGGAGGCAGAAATTGTGTCAGCCGAGCGGGTTATTCTGGTCAACAACTCCGGTTACGGGCAATTCGGTGCGCTTCGTGACCTGTCCGAATCCATGTGGCAAAAGCAATTCAGCACCCACGTTTTCGGCCCCATCAAGCTTGCTGCCGTCTGCCTGAGACTCTGCGAACAACACGGCATACCCTTGCGGGTCATCGCGGTTAGCTCCGTTCTCTCCATCGCGCCCCAGAAAATGAAAGGGGCTTACTGTGCCGCCAAAGCCGCGATGAACACGGCCCATGAAAGCTTCTGGTTTGATGAACAGGGCAGCAAAAGCCTGGAAAGTGTCTCGCTGGTGCTCCCTGGCCCCTTGGTGACCCGGTTCAGAGAACATGCGCTGGCCGCCTTGCAGCCGTTGCTTGGCCAGGCAAGCACCGTGCATCGGGAAAAGTACACAGCAATGGAAGCAGCGCTCGCGCCAGGCGCCAGAATCAAGCCCTTTACAGCCAGTGCGTCGGACGTAGCGAAAAAGATTGTCAGGGCTGCAGAAGCGGAACGTCCCAAGCCCCGATATCTGGTTACACCCCAGACCTACGCTGCCGAATTTATCACCCGGTTTATTCCCCGGTCGATCCAGAGAATCATCTTGAGATAAGCCGGGCCTCAAGCCAATCATGAGTGAAAATGCCTACGCCTGCGAGGCTTGTCACTGGTCATCACCTTGCCGTACTGTTTGCCGCTGACAGCGCAAATTTGAACACACTCCGCGATCAAAGGGATTGTCTTTATGTCACTGGAAAAACACGATCTGATTCATGAATTCCCAGACTCAAAAGAAGCCATTCATAACCTGAAAACCACCAACAATCATTTCGCGAAATTGTTTGAAGAGTACCATGAGGTGGATCATGCAGTTCACCATTTCGAAGGTGGTGTAGAGAACACCTCTGACGAGCATCTGGAGGATCTCAAGAAACAGCGCCTCAATCTGAAAGACCAGCTTTCTGGCATGATTCGAGAGTACGAATCCGCGCCTGAAAAATAGAAGTAACCCGGCAACTATTCCCCGGGCTCGGGCGGA
This sequence comes from Marinobacter sp. SS13-12, assembly GCF_030227115.1. Taxonomy (NCBI): domain Bacteria; kingdom Pseudomonadati; phylum Pseudomonadota; class Gammaproteobacteria; order Pseudomonadales; family Marinobacteraceae; genus Marinobacter; species Marinobacter sp. SS13-12. The sequence goes on along the minus strand of NZ_JASSUA010000003.1, from coordinate 374,255 downwards.
AGCTCTCAGCTCGCGCCGGGGCTCTGCCCCTTTCCGCGAGCATTCCTAAAAAGAATCTAAACCGCGATTTACCGCATCAATAGCGCCGGCCAGATACCCCGTAAACTCACGTGACCACTCACTGCCAATTCCGGTTACTCGGTTAGCCCATGCCCCTGAGCTCGGCGACAAGGCAGGCATAGGGTGATCGCCAGAGGATCTTTGATCCGTGTCAGTGGCGGTGTAAATCTCTTTAGCCCAGTCCTTGATAAATTCTGCCTCTGGATTCTCCGCTTTCGACCCAAACAGTCGCACGAACTGTGTGCGGCAAGCAGTAATAAGCTCTTCCTCAGAAACACGACTGCGCACCTCAGCAGGCACACCCAGGAAACCAAACAAAGCCGCCTTCCCGCCCGGAGTAGAGGAATCATGGATCTCAACCATTGGCCCAACTGCACTTCGAGCCTCCCCGCATAACCCTTGATCTCGCCAGAAAGGCCGGTCGAACACGGCAATATATTTTGCATGAGGGGCCATCCAGGTATCTGTCTCTCGCCACTGTCTTGCAAGCTCATTCGGCAAGGCGGGCGAAAACGTAAGCTGAGACTCAACTAATCGCGGCGGCATGGCCAACAGCACATGTTCCGCAAAGTGACTAAAGGTTTGTCCTTTCGCATTTTCGCTCACTAGCTCGGTATGTGGTTCTGAAATGCGCAGATGACGAACCGCCTGGCCCGTCACAACTCGCGCTGAATCAATCCGCCGGTATAACGCATCAATGAGGGTATACATGCCACCGGCGATTCGCATAGATGGCGGAGAATTGACGTACCCACGTGTTCTCTCAGGCGGCTGGTTCGATGAACGCTCCAGAAGCATGTCGCCGGTTTCAAATTGTTGGAAGGTCTCTAGTTCGAGTTCATCTACCAGTCGCGCCATATCGGTCTGGAATGCGGGCCAGAACCAGGACGGCCCGAGATCGAAGCCCCCAACGCCTGACACATCCGGCTTAACATCAGAGTGGATCGTAGAAGCAATCCGCCCACCAAGAATCTCCCGGGCCTCGAGAATGACATAGTCTTTGATGCCCTTCTTCTCAAGAGAATAAGCGGCGTATAAACCCGCCAGGCCGGCGCCAACGATGGCGGTGCGAGCGTTTTGCATGAATGAACTTCCCGTGATGGTCCTGATGCTTTGATGATTCTCAGTTCTAACCGCCCAACCACTCTGCCAGCTGAAGGTTGGTTTTCAGCCTCAATCGCTGCTGAAGCATCCCCTCAAAAACGCCTTCCAGGGTTCGTTCCTGCCCCAGCAATGGTAGCGAGGCCTCAGCCTCTGAGAAGAACTGCTCCTCACGAGACGTGCCCACAATGGCTTGCTCCCACCAATTTACTACTCGAGGGTGCGCCTCCTTGAGCAGCAGGTCCCCAGGCAGCTTTTCGGACTTAGAAGCATTCGCCGTATGAGTCGCTGGCATCAGATTCCAGAGATCGTTGTTGTTCCATCGCGACCACGGAAAACAGTGGTCAACGTCAAACCGCTTCGCTTTGAGATTTTGGGCTGTCCATACGCACTCGACCCGACCAGTCTCGAGCTGCTGATTAATCAGTTGACGAACAGCTGACGTATCGCGCCGACCTTCAACCCACTGTAAACCGCGATGATAGACATCCATGGAATAACGCAGATCCCAGCTTCCCATCAAATCAATCCACTCATTAACAATCGCAGGCTCAATCCAGCACGCATAGCGACTGAATGCATCCCAGAGAAATGAAGGAACACGGAAGGTACCGAACCGGGAAAGCGTTGCTTTGTCCAAACGCACGGGCGCCTTCTTGATGCTCATCCTGGCCGAACCGCCCTCGAAGACCGGGCGGTTACTGCCGGGCCAGGTCGTAAAATGTGCGGGGTTCTTGAGAATGGTCGAGCAAGCATCCCGGATAGCGCGGAGGACCACCGGAGCAACATCCTCCGACAGCGACATACCCACTCTGAAATCCAGAGGGGTGAAATTCTGCAGTTTGAAGAAATCGTCCGTGGCAAAGCCGTAGCCGCGGCTACCTGGCGCTTGCCTCAGTTGATGCCGGAGAACCAGAGGGTGATAAAGCATAATCCAGAACAGCCCGACCGCACCAAGCGGAATCTCCACCCAGTCATCGGTGCGATTAAGCGCCAGGCCGGGCGCACCGTCAGCGATCCGGACGAGGGTTCGCAGCAAACCCAATTTGTAAGTCGAAGACTTATTATCATTAACGATGATGTGACGGACTGTCGGCAATGCGCCTGTGCCATCGTCCGCCAAACGAAAAGCCAGAGTCTCCCAGGAAACTTCGTCTCTCTGGAGCTCATCCTTATTGCGCCTGACCGGCAACAGAAGCGGGATCAGTGCCCGGCGTTTGGCAAAAACCTCCAGCTCTTCCCTACTGACGTCGTAAAAAAGCCGTTCGCCATCACCGGGCCCGTGCCGAAGCGTAATCACCAGCATTCCACCGGGTGCCAAAAGCTCAGTCAGAATTCGAAACGCACGTTCGCGATCAGAGGGAGGGATATGCATCCAGACAGCGGAAACAAGAATCAGATCGAAGCGATAGCTCAGCTTCTGGATCTTACCCAGATCGGGTAATTGATCGTCTACCCAGTGAATGCTCTGACTACGAGTAGCGTCCTGCCCCAACTCGCGCAAGCCAGCTGCAGGCTCCACCGCAACAACATCCCAGCCCCGCGCCGCAAGGGCACTGGAATCGCGACCGCTGCCTGCGCCGACATCCAGAGCCAAGCCTGCCTTTTGGTTCAACTCCGACAACCAGTCGCTGTGGACCTGTTCGAAGGTCAGGGACTGGTATTGAGCGAAGTAGGTCTGGGCATTGCGGTTGTATGGGGCGATTGTCATTTGCGGCCCTTCACTCCCTGTATCATCAGATATTTGTCAGCTAATCACTAATCGCTTGGGTTCTGCCATCAGGAATGAAGAGAGAACTGTCCTCACCGTTCAACCATTTCGATATGCTTTCGATCACTCTATTCAAGTGCTCTTCATTTGCACCTTTAATTGCGCATTCCCAGAGTAGGCACACACGCCACCCCATCCTCTGCAGCTCAGACAATTTTTGCTGATCCCGGCGAATATTACCCTCGATTTTGTTCCTCCAGAACTCAGGCCTTGTCTTGGGCCATTTGAACAATCGACATTGATGGCCATGCCAGAAACATCCGTTGATCAAAACCACAGCTTGATGTTTTGGTAACACTATATCTGGCGAGCCGGGTAGATCTTTACGATGTAGCCTGAATCGATACCCTCGAGCGTGCAGTCTCTGTCTGATAACGATCTCTGGCTTGGTATTCTTTCCCTTGATGCCAGACATCATTCTTGAACGAGTTTTCGAATCGACTATATCGGTCATACTGCAATTGAGACCTGGAAAAATAAGTGTTACCTGGTATGCTAGCTGCTAACGAGATTTTGGCGAAGCATCAATGACTGACACTATCAGAATAATCGACCTTTTTGCGGGCCCGGGAGGCCTCGGAGAGGGATTTTCGGAGTATCAAACGGATACCGGCTCCTTCCCTTTCAAAATCGTCGCCTCTGTTGAAAAAGAACAGAGTGCCCACAAGACGCTAACACTCAGGGCGTTCTATCGTCAGTTCCGCGGCCGAAAGGTTCCGGATGCCTATTACAAATACCTGAGCACCAATGAAAAAAGAAGTGCCGAAGAGTTCTTCTCCGAGAAATGCCCGGAAGAATGGGCAGCGGCAAAACAAGAGACGCTAGGTGGCCCCAAAGCTCTGGGTAGCGAGGATCACGAAGAGATATTCTCTGAAATTGAGCGCGCTATCGAGGACCATAGCGGCCCAAAATTAGTGATTGGAGGCCCACCATGTCAGGCTTACTCGCTGGTAGGTCGTGCCCGAAACAAAGGGATCAAAGGCTACACGGCAGAAAAGGATGATCGACATTTCCTATACCAAGAATATCTGAAGGTTCTGGACTTGGTTCAGCCCGACATTTTCGTCATGGAAAATGTCAAAGGACTCCTCACAGCCAAGGTGAATGGTGAGTCAATCTTTGAGAAAATCCGCAAAGACCTCTTGTGCCCTGCTCGCGCCGTTAACAGCGATCGCGAACAAATAGAATACGAACTACTCCCGCTGGCGTCCCCCCTCGAAGACTTGGGTGGATTGGGACATTTTCAAAATAAGGATTTTGTCATTCGTGCGGAAGATTTTGGCATTCCTCAAGCTCGTCACAGGGTTATTCTGCTGGGTGTTCGCAAAAATCTAAGGAAGGGCAATATTCAGGGAGAGTTACTAGCGAAGTGGAGAAGTGACGCACACATTACCCCGAGCCAGGTTCTGGCCGATCTCCCGAGGCTTCGAAGCGGCTTAACCAGACACAAGCCAAATGATTTCAACTCATGGCGCGATAATTTGTATAACGGACTCTCAAAAGTGTATAGCGCCTTGTCGTTTTCCCAAGCAGCCCAAGATCTTGCCCAACGAGCCTATGAGTCTGCTTCTGGAGACCCGGGTCAAGGAGGGAGATTCGTTCCGCTCTCTCGCAGCCTTGCGACAAAAATGCCTGGCTGGCTAAAAGACTGGTACAAAGACGATGCAATGGTTGGCGTAGTAAACCACGAAGCAAGGAACCACATGCCCGAAGACCTACATCGGTACCTGTTCGCAAGTTGCCATGCCTCAGTTAATAAAGGCGCATCTCCACGCTCAGCTGACTACCCTGAAGAGCTGGCACCTGCACACAAAAATTGGAAAAGCGGTAATTTTGCAGACAGATTCAAGGTTCAGGCCGAGAACCGTGTGGCCAGCACTGTTACCAGTCATATCTCGAAAGACGGCCACTATTTTATACACTACGACCCTTCACAGTGCAGAAGCCTGACAGTGCGTGAAGCAGCGAGAATTCAGACATTCCCTGATAACTACTTTTTTGAAGGCAACCGCACTCAGCAGTATGTTCAGGTGGGCAACGCGGTGCCTCCATTGCTGGCAAACTACATTGCAGAAGTCGTTCACGATATCATTCAGGAAAGCGAAGCTTTGTAGTGAATCGATGGAAACTGGGCTTATTAAGACGACCAATTACTACTCAATTTCAGTCCTAAAGACGCTGCCGCGCTATCAAAGAGGTTATCAATCAAATCCGTCAACGCGTCGTCATTTAATGTAGATAGGTGCCGTGTCTCATTTTGCAATCGGACGTGCAAAGTAGCCTTTCTCATCAGCTCCTCCATCTTGGAGGGGCCGTACTTTCTTGCAGCATTTAGCCACCCTTCCGCCAGAGCAATCGATAATGATTTGCTGGTTGCGATACTAGGCCTTTCAGTAATCTGAACAAGTGCGTCTTCAGTAAGCCTTTCTAGCAGCTCCCATCTGTGCGGATGCTCTTCCCCTCTATCAAAAATCTGACCTCGGAGCCAAAGACGCTGGAACGCATTCCGGATTCCGCCATGAAATCTCTCCCTCGCGCTCAGAGAGAAACGCCACATAACGACATCTGGCAAAAGCGCAGCGGCGATACACGCCCAAACATCATCACGCAGAAATTCTCCAGCCTGAGTGTAATCGCACTCACTCAGCCAGATAGCAACCCGCGTATCAAACAGTGCTGCACTAGAACGGTCAGAAGGCTTTGGAAAACCAACATTTTTCGCAATTTCAAGGATAGAGACGCGCATATCAATCAAGGTGGAGTGAGCCACCTTGCTCCCTCCTGTGGGAGCATAGGAGACAGCATCTGGCAAACTGGAGGCAATAGTGAACGCCGAGCCACGAGATCCCGCGTCAAGCTTTTCCAGCAATTGGTCGACAGCCGTTCGCTTAAGGCGGGGAAAGAGACTGATGCTCATAACTCCTCCTGGCTTTCAGCAACAGCCCACATACACGCGCGGAATCGGCCAGGCTGGGATTCGAGCTTATGTTTGAGATTACCTAAACTGGAGTCAGGCCAGGCCAATTTTATCCAACTGGCAGCCTGAGCCGCCAGAGAGCCTATTGGTGCGTTCGCAACAATATCTTCAACATCAGTCTCAGTTACCAACCTTTCCAGTATCTGACCCACGACATCAACACTTATTGATTGTAAAAGAAATCCGTCGCCAGACTGAATCCGTTCCATGAATTCAGGAAGGTCATCATTAAGATACAGTCGCACAGCACCATGGAAATCCCGAGTCCAGTCACCTGGGTTCCAGCTAACATACCATGGTGCTCTTGCCTCGGGAGTCTTTCCAAACAGACGCTCAAAACTGGCAACCTCTATCGGGAAACGCGGTTCCTCGCCGTCAAGCCGTGTAACAAACCTGTCAGACCACAACTTGCTATTTACAAGTTGAGGGGAGAGTTTCTCAAATTCGGAGGGTTCTGACTTGAGCACCAAAGTGGTGGTCAGGAAAAGAAATGAGGACAGGCTTCCACTGTCTGGATGGATGGTGAGACCGACTTCCGGAGAATCAACGGTTATCTCATGAACCTCCGTTGAAAGCGTTTTTCTGGGAAACCGGCCCGGCCCGGTCCCTATCTCGACAATCAATCCAAGTTGCAGAGCATCAACGGGGATCTTCAAACGCTTGGCCGCCTCTTCAATGTCCAGCTCTATAGACCTGGAAAGTTGAAGCTCCGTAGCGTAATCCCAGTCTGCCACATAATCGGCTGCCGGCAAGGACTCTCCCCCGTTCACTCGGATGAACCAGGGCTCAATATCAATACAGGTTTCAGGGATCGTGAAGAACGGAAAGGCAACGTTGGGCGTCACAACTCATCCCCTCCTAATACATCAAGCCTAAGTGTTACAGCACCTTGTCCAGGCATAGCCACATACACTTCGACGGTCCCACTGTCTCCTCTGATTGCAACACCCCTCGGATCTCCGGAAATGGAACCACTTGTTCCCTCAAACCTGTACTCAAGAATTTCTGGCTTTTCCGCGAGTTCTTTGTCCGAGGTAATACTGCTGCCGTCAATGGCAAACATCGCTTCACCACAGACAACAACTCCCGATCTTTTTTGGTCTTGAATAACATCAGAGCGAAATACGGCAACAGGGCCCTGATAGTCCCCATGGCCATCGAAAAGTCTATCGAAAACCGGCTTTGTCACTCTGGCTTTCTTTGGCGTCGTACTTCGAGAACCTGCTGTTTTCGATTGTCTTGCTCCCGCACCATCTCCAGCACCTTTATCAAGAATAGAACCGATCATTCCCGCTACTTTGGCAAGTGACGGGCCAGCCTCTCCTTGCACACTGGGAGAAGTTGTCTGGGCCGCAACTTCACGAGCGGATTTCTTGATTTCTCTCAATGCGACATTAACGAAGGTCTTGGAATGTCCTTTGGGGAGGTTGTCAGGAATCCAGTCGTCATGAGCCGGTGGCTCTGCGTCGGCAAACGCCTGCTCAACTTCATCGTCCTCGTCCACAACAAATACTCCCGCCCATTCCAGCCTTTCGTCGGGAAGTGGGTCTCCCTCGAAATATTTGACAACCAATTCAACGGGGCGCATGACCGCTATATGACATGAAGTAACCGGAAAAAGACTCTCCGCCTCAACCAACGGTGTTCGTTTTGCTCTGACTCCCTTTTGTATTGCTAGCCTGCCCAGCTCTTTTACAGGTCGTTGGCTAGAAATCTGTGCGACGTGAGATTCTTCCTCTGATCGAATCTTGTCCATAGCCATGCAGAAAAGATCAAGCGGTGGGAAGTGCTCAGGAGCGGGCACCTGCATAAGTACACCATTAACTTCTACCTCACAATTTAACCGTCTGCCCGCTGGAGTGCCCTCCATCATCCTTGGCCAAAAATTCCATAGCAGCGTTTCGACAACTCTCGCACCAATAACTTCGGGCGAGTCTTCGAGCCCATCCTCATCTCGGTTATCAAATCCAAGTATCATGATAGAGGTACCGCTTCGGTTTTCGTCTCTCTGGGGAAAACCAAGTGCCTCTGCAATCATCGCTGCTTCGGAATTGATGGTCGGCTCTGCAAAATCACCTTCAGGAGTGAGCGTTCCCCACCAATGGCGCCCCGTATATCGATTCAGAAAGCCATGCTGTTCGACGCCAAAAGACTTTCCAACATGGCAACCCATAAGCCGCCGTTGCTTTTCACTATCGCCGAAAACAAATGAGTCAACCAGGATGGTATTGCACTGACTCATAGCATATAGCGAAACCTTCCCAAACCCGTAGGTGCCACCACCATGACTCGTATCTCTGCTGCTACCGATATTTCTCAGAAAATCTATAAAATCAGTATTGATGGTTCCGACAGGCACCTGATCTGACCGAGTCGGGCCACCCAAGCCTGTCGTACCGAAATCACAGATTTCCAAAACCAACGGAGACTGAGTATCGAGTAATCGCTCGATTTGTTCGCGGGAATCTGGCTCCTCTGGCAAGTCCGTCAGCACTCTCGAAGACAAAGCAATCATTTGGTCATCAGTTAGGCGGCGCAGTCTTATAAGCACCTCAGGAGGCTTTCCCAACTTTGCAGCATCCAAAACGTTTTGCACTGACTCTCTTATAACTGTTTGAAGCGGGTCAAGAGCCGGAGATCCAAGTAGTTTTCTAAAGTTTTCACCGATGTTTCCGGACTTCCCGTATTGTTCAGAATGCAGTTTCATAAAGGGGAGAGGCATGAAATTAACTCTTCCTGTATTGAGTTTTTCTTATTCTCAGAAATGATGTTACTTCTTGCATAATTCAAATCAATCTCATACGAGACATTCTGAATTCCCTGAGGGGTTTTTGAACCAACGAAGCTGTCCTCAGTCATGCGGGGAAACTCGTCGTTAACTTCGAATATATCTTCTCCCTCAAAAGAAAAGCTCAAGTAGTTCCATTCATGAGAATCCGGATCGCGACAATCAAGCTCCAACAAAAGCTCTTTTATCTTTTCCGGCTCTGAACACCTCGAAATGGCACGATTGAAAAGTCCCGAAACATTCAGTTGTCCACCAGCCGAAGACTCAAGTGTCAAACGGACCATATAAAGTCGCCCACCTAGTGGTTCATTGAGTTGATCAAGCGACTGGATATCCACCCGTGAATTGGATGCAGACCGTGTGCTTTTGACTTCTAAAGCCAAATTGCCTGCCCTAAAGTCATGACGGCCTCCTCGTGGGCCCATCCACGCACGCCAAGCCTCTGAAGAACGATCCAACAATTCGTTAAGGACCAATAGTTCTCCAACCAGCCCCAAGACAGCTTCCGTGGGTGCGGTTTTCGTGGGCACTTGAAACAAGAGTGCTCGGAAATCGTGAAGGGTCGATCGCACCGATGCGGGAACACTATCACCTTCCTGAATTCGGCGAAGGATTTCCTCCACAACTTCCGCAAACACACTTTCAAGTTCTTTTGCTGTGCACATTACGTCCAGTAGACGGGTCTGAGAGCCATCAATTACTGCGTTTGTTTCTTTAATTCGTAAAGCCGAACTGACAGGCAGTTTTCCGGTTTTTTCGGACTTTGTTAACGGGAGCAACAGTCTTGCCTCGTGAGCCGGCCCCAAGGCAAAACGTAATGGCCCGGCTGCAACCTCAACAGTCGAGAGCCTTGTCGGCAGCTCATCCTTGCTTTGTGTATAGTCACCCTGTCGGAGGAGGCTCCAATGGTAGCTCGGAACTTGCTGTGCGTCAGACATGAGCTGCCTCCGCTTGAGCCAGCTCCTCGGCATCTATCTCCTCTATTTCATCGCCGGAAACATAATCAAGGTCAACACTGAAATAATTACCAGAAGTATCCTTGCTTCCAGGAAAAACTATTCCAAAACCAAGAATGTCTGCTAGCGCCTCAAGATCAGATCGGGATTTGCTCGACTTAGTTGCTGGCTTGGAATCTTTGTTTATTGCATACAACAAAAGTAGTGGCTTGGCCCCTAACTCCCTCTCCCTCTCAACCTTTAGCTCCGACCATTTCATCGCCGAAACAAAATTAATACCGCTGTCTATAGTGAGGTCGGATCGTGACATAAGGGCTTTGATATCGGCGGAATTCGGTTGGCTGTGGGAAGTCAGCTTTGCACGATTCACTGTCATGACGTGCCCGATAACACCAAGAGCCTCAGATGACTCAGGAGATCTTTTGGAACCAATCACAGCTACATTCCATTTCTGGAGCGCTTCACCCCCACCTGAAATGAACTCATTGAGAGTATCTGAGGACAAATCTTTATGGTCCTCATGGGCCTTATACATCTGGAAAAACCTTGTTATGGCGGTCCTGGGCACATCCCGCCAAAGAGGACTACTCAATGAGTTATCACGCAATCCGAGATTTTCAGCCTGACTCACAAGATCAGCTCCCGCTTGCCAGTTCTGCCGCAGAGCATCCCCGTTTTTGTGATTGAAACGGAAGGTTTGTCGGTGCGTGCCCCAATAACTGATCGCGCAGCGGTTTGCGGCCTTCATCTTCGTGGCTGCCGTGATGGCCATGCCCGGAATAGAACGTACCCGAACCGCCATTTCTAAAGGAGTTAATTCTCGCAAACGGTATTCTTCGATTTCTTCGCGTATTTCGGCCTCTATACCAGCCAGAGCTCTGAAGCGGAGAGCTAAATCTTCAGTGGTCCAGATGCGAGGTAGGTCTTCATAGTTTGGCCGATAGCCAAACCACCGTCCCATCTGAAGGAGAGTGTCGTACTGGCTTGCAGAACGTAAAAAATAACTGACCATCAGTCCTTCAATAGTCAAACCGCGAGCAAGTACTGACCCTCCCACCACAATGTATGTCTTTGGCTGACCCGTGTAATCAATTCGATCATCGCTTTCACCATTTTCTACCGGCACCTCTATTGAATCGATAATATCGGGAATCTCTCGAATTAAATCTGAAAATGGCACTGGCTTGGCTTTCATTACGACAGGGTCAACTCGTCCTTGTTCGTTAATCCAGATTTCTTTTAGCTTATTGGATATAGCACTGTCAGATGTTCGGAACTCTGAATCCTTAGTTTGGAGCCAACCATGAATCAAGGATGCTAGCTTTTCATGCATCGTCACATACGCTGATGTATGGACAAGCATTGACATATGTTTCTCTGAATCTCCTCTAACTCTCCGCGCGGCACAACAACACAGAAAATACAGGATTGCTCTCTCCAGAGAGCGCGTCATCGCCGGCTGGAAAAAATCCCGTTCCTTTGCCTTCGCTGGCTGCAGATCGGAAATTTCTTCTTCTTCGATGAAGCGGATCATGTCCAGACCATCGTCTCCATCATCGTCTCGATCAGCTTCCACGGGCGGCTGCCCAAAAAGCTTTTTGGCTCCGAAATATCGCTCAGGTGTCGGTAGGCAAGTTATGAATTCACTTGGATAGAGGTCATCAAGGGTTACCCCATCTGGTTTGTATGGGTTTATAAACACGTTGGCAAATGGCGTGGCCGTATAACCAACATAGGTAACCGCCGGGAAGAGATGAATCAACTCCCTGATTCGCTCGTTTATCCTTGTCATGTCAGTTTCGCCGGAAGCAGAGTTCACACTGGCCTGGTCGCATTCGTCATCAATAATCAGCACCTTCAATCGGTCCAAAGCTAGCCGAGGAGTATCTTTAATTGCCTGATAGAGGTGCTTTAATGGTGAGACGTTCTTTTTGACCACCGCTAACTGCACTCCATTTGGGTTGGAAAGTAATCCGCCACTCGGGGGGGTTCTGAAGTCGCCATGTTCATCAGTTGAGGTTCGAACGTCCCACTGCAGTCTGCGCCGAACTACAAGATCATCCATAATCCGGAGCTGGGTTTGCTGGCGCAGTTTATTGGTCAACCCTGCCAGAACAATAATTGTGTTATATCCAGCATCGACCGCTTTTGCTATTACACCTGTCATGTTGGCAGTCTTCCCGGATTGGACATGACCAACCACAAGCCCCTTACAGGTAAACTGATGCTCTTTCGGGTTATTCAACAATGAAACTACTTCGCTGGACGAGGTATCGATGCTCTCCACATCATCGGGATGCCAGTTTTTCTCCTTAAGAAGGTAGTGCTTGAGTGAGGGCCAGTGCAGATCGGAAGGTTTGGGTCCGTAATACCAGGGATCGCGTTTTCTGATGATCGAATTGACCTTAATGACTTCAACATCCTCGAGCCTTTTGGCCAAAATCTTGTAGGCCTTATCGTATAAGTCTGAAGGCAGAATACCGGGAGTAAGAGACTCCAACCGGTTTCTGACGGTTTCAAGCGCAGAGTCGAGATTCTTAGAGCCCGGCAATGCATCTTCAAGCATTGCGATCACGGTCTCGAGTTGCGGGTTGGACATTACTGGCTCCCATACGACTGAATTACTGGGGGCTCAATGTTTTTTTTCTTGCAACAAACAAAGAGCATCTGAATATTGATGAACAAGAAGTCACGAAACTAGTATGGACAGTGTAGCAAGATAATCAAAAACAACCTTCACTCTAAGGTGCTAAGAAATCGAACGGCTCTCTGCTCTTGCCACGCTCGATAATGAGGGGGCTTAAGGCATCCTTTGGTCAATTGCTCTCGCCTGACAAGAAGTATCCACAAAGTTTTTTCGCCATTTAGTGGAATCGACTGATGTAACAGTTACGTACTCTAGCGAGCGGGTCTTTGGGGGGAGTCTTAAGTGACGCGGCCATCGACATTAGACATAGATGCTCCCTTTAGATCAGGTCAGAATAGTTTTGCCCTTTCATCGCCTCGGCCTGCTGTTTTCGATGGTCGCCAGGTCGTTGGTTATCTGGCGGAGTTGCTGTTGCCGTTCTGGGTCAGCACTTGTCTCTGCTGTTCAAGCCGGCGGACATTCTGCAAGAGTCCTTTGGTTTTGAAAACTAGGCCGGGCTCAGCCGGCACGCCGCATACTTGAATTCCGGAATCTTCCCGAACGGGTCCAGCGCCGGGTTGGTGAGCAGGTTGGCGGCCGCCTCCACAAAGGCGAAGGGTATAAACACCATGCCCTCGGGCATGGACTGGTCGGCCCGTGCCGTCAGGGTAATGCTGCCGCGCCGGGTGGCGACCTGGATGGCATTGCCCGGTGTCACGCCCAGGCGTTCCAGCTCTGCGGGTGCCAGATAGACGGCCGCTTCGGGCTCCCGCTCATCCAGTACCCGGCTGCGGCGGGTCATGGCGCCGGTGTGCCAGTGCTCAAGCAATCGCCCCGTTGTTAGCACGATGGGATAGGCCTCATCCACCGGCTCATCCGGCGGCAGCGGCCAGGTGGGAGAGAATCTGGCCCGGCCCCCGGCGCGTGGAAAGGCATCAGAGAAGACAACGTCCTGACCTGGCTCGTCGTCAGCAGCGCACGGGTAGGTCACGGAACCTTCGCGTTCCAGGCGGGACCAGGAGATATGATCGAGTGAATGCATGCCCTGCTTCATTTCTTCAAACACTTGCTCGGGGCCGGCATAATTCCAACCCAGCCCGAAACGCCGGGCAATTTCCTGAATCACCCACCAGTCAGGCTTTGCCTCCCCTGGCGGCGACAGTGCCGCCCGGCCCATTTGCACCTGCCGGTTGGTGTTGGTGACGGTGCCTGACTTTTCCGACCAGGCGGCGGCAGGCAGGATAACGTCGGCAAACTGGGCGGTCTCGGTGACGAACAGGTCCTGCACCACCAGGTGCTCCAGGGCACCGAGCGCGGCCCGGGCGTGGGTCAGATCGGGATCGGACATCGCGGGGTTCTCGCCGAGGATGCACATGCCCTTGATCGTCCCCGCCGTGATGGCATTCATAATCTCCACCACGGTGAGCCCGGGCTCCGGGTCCAGTTCGGTGTCCCAGAGTTCTTCGAAGGCGGCGCGCAACTGGGCGTCTCCTACCGGTTGGTAGTCGGGCAATACCATGGGAATCAAGCCAGCATCGGATGCGCCCTGAACGTTGTTTTGCCCGCGCAACGGATGCAGGCCGGTGCCGGGCCGGCCAGTGTGGCCGCATGTAAGGGCCAGGGAAATCAGGCAGCGGGCGTTATCGGTGCCGTGCACGTGCTGGGAAATGCCCATGCCCCAGAAGATCATCGCTCTCTCGGCCTTCGCGTATGCGCGGGCCACTTCGCGAATGACCTCTGGTTCAACGCCGCAGACCGGGCTCATCACCTCCGGTGTCATCTCCGCAACACTGGCTGCCAGTGCCTCGAAGCCCTCGGTGTGGGCATCGATGTAGGCCTGATCAAAGAGTCCTTCGCTGATAATCACATTGAGCATGGCGTTAAACAGTGACACGTCGCCACCCGGCGAGAAACGCAGGCTGCGCCACGCATAGGCATCCAGCGCCTGGCCCCGGGGGTCGATGATGATCAGTCTGGTGCCGTTGCGTGCCGCCTGTTTGAAGTAGGTGGCGGCCACCGGGTGGTTTACCGCCGGGTTGCAGCCGGTGAGGATCACCACGTCGGCCTCGAGCGCCTGCATGAAGGAGGCGGTGACTGCGCCAGAGCCCAGGCACTCCATCAGCGCCGCCACGGAGCTGGCGTGACAAAGCCGCGTGCAGTGGTCAACGTGGTTGGAGCCGAAACCGGTGCGCACCAGCTTCTGGAACAGCCAGGCCTCTTCGTTGGAGCACTTGGCGCTGCCAAAGCCGGCGAGCGCATCCGGCCCGTGCTGGGCTTTTAGCTGGGTTAATCCGTTTGCCGCAAGATCCAGTGCCTCTTCCCAACTTGCCTCTCGAAAGTGGGTTAACGGATTGGCGGGATCAAACTCGGGGTCAAGCCCCTTGGGTACGCCCTCGCGGCGGATCAGCGGACGGGTGAGCCGTGCCGGGTGCGAGGGATAATCAAAGCCGAAGCGCCCTTTTACACAAAGCCGGCCCTGGTTTGAGGGCCCGTCTCTGCCTTCAACATAAAGGATACGCCCGCCCTGCTCTCCGGCCTCAGAAGGCTCGTCTTTCACGTGATACGTCAACTGGCAGCCGACACCGCAGTAGGGGCAAACGGAGTCAACGGTGCGATCGGCCGTGGCGGAGTCTCCGCGGCCCTGGGCATCGATCAGGGTCGCGGGCATCAGCGCCCCGGTCGGGCAGGCCTGTACACATTCGCCGCAGGCAACGCAGGTGCTGTCTCCCATGGGGTCATCGAAATCGAACACCACCTTGGATGCCGCGCCACGATGGGCCAGGCCGATAACGTCATTTCCCTGCACCTCACGGCACGCGCGCTCGCACAAGCCGCAGGTGATGCAAGCATCCAGATTTACATTCATGGCTGAATGAGTGGCGTCATGGCCTCGGGCGTGGGCCAGCGAATCCGACCGCGGGGCAACATGGTGAACCGTGGGCTCGTTGCGCTCAGAACGGGCCGGAAGCCGTTGGCGCACGGCACTGGCGTCAATGGCCAGTTGGTCCGCCGTTTCCCAGAGGTGGCTTGATCGATCGGGGCTGTTATCTTGCTCAGGCTGGTCGGCCAGCAGCAATTCCAGCACAGCTCTGCGGGCGTCCTGGGCACGGGCGGAGGCTGCGCTTCGCACCACCATGCCGGGCGCTGCCTCGCGGATACAGCTTGCGGCGAGCACCCGCTCGCCCTCCACTTCCACCATGCAGGCGCGGCAATTGCCATCCGCGCGGTATCCTGGGACGTCTTTGAAGCAAAGATGCGGGATAGTTTCGCCGGCGCGCTTGGCGACCTGCCACAGGGTTTCGCCGGGGTAGGCCTGAACTTCAACGTCGTCCAGTGTCAGGGTAAAGCTTGTGCTCATAGCTGTTTCCCCCCCCTTCAGCCCTTGGCGATCAGGTTGCTGCTGGCCAGTTCGCTGCGGAAGTCTCGAAGCAGGCTCAGCACCGGATTGGGTGCGGCCTGGCCCAGACCGCAGATGGAAGCATCCGCCATCACTCTGGCCAACTGCTGGAGTGTCTCCTCATCCCAGGTGTCGCGTTTCAGCAAGGTGAGCATTTTCTCGGTACCCACACGGCAGGGAGTGCACTGCCCGCAGGACTCATCGGCGAAAAAGCCCAGAAGGTTGGAAGCCGCGTCGGCCAAATTGTCCTGATCCGACAGAACGATCACGGCTGCGGAGCCGATAAAACAGCCGTGCTCCTGCAGGGTGTCGAAATCCAGCGGTATGTCGGCTTTGCTGGCCGGCAATATGCCGCCGGAAGCCCCACCGGGCAGATAGGCCAGGAGTCGATGCCCTTCCGCCATGCCGCCGCAGTATTCCTCTACCAATTCATTAAGGGTGATGCCCGCGGGGGCGAGATGCACCCCAGGCCGCGCGACCCGCCCGGAGACCGAAAAGCTCCGAAGGCCGCGACGACCATGCCGCCCCTGGCTGGCGAACCATTCAGCGCCCTGGGCATGGATGCGCGGAATCCAGTAAACCGTCTCGACGTTATTCACCAGCGTGGGCTGGCCAAAGAGCCCTTTCTGGGCGACGAATGGCGGGCGATGGCGTGGCTTGCCAGGTTTGCCCTCCAGGGACTCGATAAGGGCGGATTCCTCACCGCAGATATAGGCCCCGGCGCCACGACGCAGGATGATAAAACCCGGCTCGACGATTTCGGCCGCTTCCAGCTCGGCAATGGCTTCGGTCAGCACTCTGTGCAGCCCGGGATACTCGTCCCGCAGGTAAATGTACAGGGCCTTCGCCTCAACCGCCCAGGCGCTAACTAGTGCGCCTTCCAGGAAGACGTGGGGTTCTCGTTCGAGGTAATAGCGGTCCTTGAACGTGCCCGGCTCACCCTCATCGGCGTTGATCACCGCATAGCGTGGCCCCGGCTCAGCACGCACGGCCTGCCATTTGCGGAAGGTGGGAAATCCGGCGCCGCCGAGACCGCGAAGGCCAGCATCCTCGAGTTCCTTCGCCAGCGATTCGACGCTTACCCGGCCTTCGCGGCAATCTGCCAGCAACCTATAACCGCCCGTCAAGCGGTAAGCCGCAAGATCTTGCCAGCGGAGTTCTTCTGGCTGAACCTGCCCATGTTCCACGGCATCACCCACATTGAACGCATTGGCAGGGCAAACATGATGACGCCCAACGGCTACTACCGGTGCTGTGTCACAGCGCCCCATGCAGGGCGCGCGCAGCACCCTCACCCGGGCAGGATTAGCCCCGTCAATCAAATCCTGATGCAGCGCCTCTGCTCCGGCCAGTTGGCACGAAAGCGAATCACAGACACGCAGGGTTATTGCCGGTGGTGACGTTTGTTCGTCGTGAATAACGTCGAAATGGGCGTAAAAGGTAGCCGTTTCATAAATGGCGGCCATGGGCAGATTCATGAAAGAAGCTAGGGCCCGGAGCCGGGGCATGGAGAGGTATCCGTAGGTGTCCTGCAAGGCATGCAGGTGTTCAATCAGCCGTTCACGGCTGCGCAGTGACGAATCGCTACGTTCGTCACCAATCAGGTCCCGCAGCTCCGACAGCAAAGCCGGCTCGAGTTGCCGGCCTCGAAGCGCAGAGCGCCGGCGTTTGACCACTTCTTCGTCTGTGCTCATTGTTTTTGTCCAGGCCTCAAGGTACCAAAGTCAGCCTGACTGGCTGGCCTGACCACTTAGCATTCATTGAAGCATATCCGGCCGGATTGCCGCCAGCAGCCTGTCGGACTTGCATCGGACTACGTCGTTTTTAGTTGGCCTGTTCATCTGGCTCCCGGCGTTACAACACGGATCAAAGCCGACGCCTAAAGTGGGCATGAGGCGCGGGTCGGAATCGAACCGGCGTACACGGAGTAAGGGGGCATCGGATGAGAAGTGCCGTACCGTAGAGTTTCGCATGGGGATAAAGCTCGTGCATTCCGTCCAGGAACACGAAGTTGCCGCTCACAAGCTGTACCAGGGAGGCCTGCGTTCCGATATCAATACGCCCCCCGAGCTTGAACGACCCGCGAATATTCCAGAATGAGTCGGCCACCTTGATGATGGAGTTGTCCATCTCTGTCCGGTTTGATCTCGCCGCGCTGTTGCTGGTCGGCGGCTGGTACCGGCTTCGTGAGTTGCAGCAGGAGCGTGATTTTGGCCGCCAACTGCCTTACTGGTCCGGCTGAATAGAGACGTGCCGGTCCGGCGGCGGCAGTTTGTGTAGCATGGCCTCCACGTCAATCGTGTGCGTAGCGAAAAAAGCTTCCGCCGCTTCAATTAGAGCCGCCTCGGTTTTGAGGATACCAAGATAGACCGGCCAATCGGCGTCGATCAGTTCCGTGCTGTAACGGTCCGGATCGACTTGCACCAGCAGTGCCAGAAACCGGAATTCCATTTCATTCATGACGGCGTAATCGCACCGGTTGTGCAGAAACATGCTCAGCATCTGCTGGGCATTGTACGCGTCAAGGCGGACCAGATCGTTACCGATCCGCCCCTCTAGTCGATCACTGTAGACAAACCACTTGCGCAGGCAGATGCTGCCCTGAAGGTCATCGAAGGAGTCCGCTTGTCGGCCAGGTTGCGCGAACACACGGTCACGCCAGGTTAACACCGGTCCGACGGTGTGCATCTGGTCCGGCAGCGGCATCCATAGCGGGTTGGCGAAAACCGCGTTGGCTCGTCCTTCTTCCAGGGCCCAGGCCTGCCGTTTGCGTGGCAGCGGGAGGAAATCGGCTGCGATACCGGCCTCCAGGCTGAACTCATTGATCACCTCGACCAGAATGCCCTTGTTAAGGCTGTTACCGTAATAAAATGGCAGAAAGCCCTCGTCCGACCCCATAATCTGGAGCGTTTGGGACGAAGCTGGAAGGCACCAGAATGCTGCGATGATCAGCAGGCCTATTCTCATTGGGTCCTTCTCACGGTGATCAATGGGGTTAGGCCGTCGCTTGTCCGACATTGCCTTCGCCAATTAAAGAGAGCCTGTAAATACATCTGTGTAAACCGTTTGGGGAACATCACCATTGTGCCATACCACTTTGCCATCCAATGCCCGTTGTAGTGCGTCGCAACACATCCCCAAATGATCACAAGAGTACATACGCAAATGGCGGATATGATCACTTCTATCACAATTATAAGAGCACCATTTACAATTTTTCCTAAATTTAACAATATATTACTCTGAACTCTGAACTCTGAACTCTGAACTCCGAACTCCGAACTCCGAACTCCGAACTCCCAGCGATTTTCCACCCAGTTCCCCTTGCTGAACTGAGCCAGCGACGCGGATCACGCAGGCGCTTACGACTTGCCCCTTAACCTTTGCAGGAGAAAAACGTGTCAGAAAACAACATCGAACTTACTTCCACCATTAGCGAAGACAACAAACTGGAAGTCGCCCTGCGCGAGATCGAAATCCCGCAGCCGGGCGAAAACCAGGTAGTCATCCGCGTCGAAGCCGCCCCGATCAACCCGTCTGACCTGGGAGTAATGTTCAGCGCGGCTGATATGACGACTGCCAGCCAATCCGGTAGCGCTGATCGCCCGGTCATCAGTGCCGATGTCCCGGCCAAGTTCATGGGTGCCGTGAAAAAGCGGGTTGGCAAGCCTATACCCGTGGGCAATGAAGGCGCAGGTACCGTCGTCGCTGCAGGCTCATCCGCCGCAGCGCAAAGCCTGATGGGCAAAACCGTTGCGTTCATTGGCGGCGGTAGCTACCGCAAATACCTCTGTGCCAATGTGCAAAGCTGTCTGGAACTGGAGCCGGGTACGACTGCAGTCGAAGGTGCTTCCAGCTTTGTTAATCCGCTGACTGCATTAGCCATGGTGGAAACCATGCGCGCTGAAGGTCACAAGGCTATCGTTCACGCTGCCGCCGCCTCTAACCTCGGGCAAATGCTTAACCGCATCTGCATCGCCGACGGCATCGACCTGGTCAATATCGTCCGCAAGCCGGAACAGGAAGCATTGCTGCGCGACATGGGTGCCAAGTACGTGGTCAACTCCAGTCGCGACAGCTTTATGGCAGACCTCACCCAAGCACTGATCGACACCGGCGCTACCATCGCTTTCGACCCAATCGGTGGCGGTCGCCTGGCTAGCGATATTCTTACCTGCATGGAAGCCGCCGTCTCTCGCAACATGACTGAATACAGCGTGTATGGATCTGACATCTACAAACAGGTTTATATCTATGGCGGCCTTGATCGCGGCCCCATCACACTGAACCGCAGCTTTGGTTTTGCCTGGGCTGTAAACGGCTTTTTGTTGTTCAATGTATTAGGAAAGCTCGGCAATGAAATCACCGCCGCCATGCGCAAACGCATTGCCGCCGAGATCAAAACTACCTTCGCCAGTCACTACACTCACGAAGTATCCCTGGCCGGCGCGTTACAGCTGGATGCGATCTCGGTTTACGGCAAGCAAGCTACCGGAGAGAAATTCCTGATCAAACCACAGAGCTAGCCTTTAGCATCTGGCCGCAAGGCCATCCTGGGGCGCAACGTCAGGAGCGTCCCTTGAGTACGTTCGTTAAAACCATCCCTCGAATCTTGATTCCGGACCCCTCCGAGGCTTAACTGAAAGTGTCCCAGCTTTATTTTCTGCGAGGTGGAGAACCTGGTTTCCGGACTGTCGAACGCGGGCTACAGGGGCTTTGAAAAGGAGTGGAGCAGTAGGTGTTACTTGAATCCAGGAAAGGAGGAAGGTTATGGACATGCCTACGTTCGATGAGCTCAAGGAGCTGGCTCAGCGTGACCCGGAAGGCTTTGAGAGATTACGCGCGGAATTGATTGAAGACTGCATTCGCCGCAGTTCGGAGTGCAACCAACGTCGGCTGCGGGGCCTTCAGTTTGTGATCGAGGCCCGGCGCCGAGTAGCCAGGAATCCGATGAAGGCATTATTGGATATTCAAGGAATGATGTACGACTCACTTATCAGTCTACAACAAGCCCTGCTGGACCAGCAGGGCCGTTGTGCCTCACCGTTGCCGAAAAACGCGCGAGTGCTGCACTTTCGACCGCCCGTATCATCTGTGGATTGATGAGAGAGAGCCCCTATAAAAGTAAATCCATATAGCTATCATTGACCTGCCGAACCAGTCATTTCTGAAGCGGCGACTTTCCTCTGTGTGAAAACGTGCCTTGGCTTATTTGGATATTTTTTGGGTCAGAAACTCAACGAGCGTCGGGCGTGGTGGTCTATTGATATTAAAAAGTAAAAATGGAGGCGCGGGTCGGAATCGAACCGGCGTTAACGGAGTTGCAGTCCGCTGCATAACCACTCTGCCACCGCGCCGGTAAAAGTTCGAAGGGGATTCGACACTTTTATGCTCTCAGGTGGGCATTGAGAGACTGTGTTGATTGGAGCGGGAAACGAGATTCGAACTCGCGACCCCAACCTTGGCAAGGTTGTGCTCTACCAACTGAGCTATTCCCGCTTGGTCAACGAGGGCGTATTCTACGGATTCGGCCGTTTGCGTCAACCTCTTTTTTCAACTTTCTGTTTTGCTTCAGGTTCTTGATTATTTTTCACACAAGGAAGAGGCAGCCCGATGGTAAAATTTCAGCTAGTATCAGGGACACACCACACATTTCCCTGAACACAGGCACAGGAACCGCGGATGCCCTCACCCGGCAAGCTAGACTATCAAGCCGATCGCCTCGTCGTCACAGGCGACTGGACGCTGCCGAACTATGCCAGGCTTAGGCAGGAAGTCGGCACCGCCCTCGCCTCACGGAAAACGGCAGACCACGCCCCGGACCTGTCTTCCATTGAAGCACTGGATACGGCCGGCGCTTCGTTGCTGGCGGATCTTCTTGGCGCCCAACGATTACTGGAGCTGACCGATGATAAGTCGGGGCTTGCGCCGGAACGACGGGATCTGTTGCGCCTGGTCGGCGAGGCCCTTGCCACACCAGAGGAAGAACCGCCCCGTCAGGGGTCGGCGATTATCGCGTTCCTTGCACGGGTGGGCGAACAGGTTGCGGAATACTGGGGCCAGCAACGCCTGTTGATGGGTTTCACCGGGCAGATACTTGGAACGATGGCCGCCATCCTGCCGACACCCTGGCGTTGGCGTATGACCTCACTGGTGGCCCATATCCACCAGACCGGGCTCAATGCGCTGCCCATTGTTGCCCTGCTTACCTTTCTGGTGGGCGCGGTGGTCGCGTTTCTGGGTGCCACCGTTCTTGATGAGTTCGGCGCCACTATCTATACCGTCAACCTGGTGGCATTTTCCTTCCTGCGGGAGTTTGGCGTGTTGTTGGCGGCCATTCTGCTGGCAGGCAGAACTGCCAGCGCCTTCACGGCACAGCTCGGCTCCATGAAAGCGAATGAGGAGATCGACGCGCTGCGAACCTTCGGGCTCAGCCCGATTGAACTTCTGGTTATCCCCCGGGTTCTGGCGATGGTCATCTCCCTGCCGATACTGACTTTTGTCGGCATGATCAGTGGCATCGTCGGTGGTTCACTGGTCTGCGTATTGGTACTCGACATTTCGATCCCCCAGATCACCAACATTCTGGAAACCAAGGTCGCCGTCGTTCACTTTCTGGTCGGGCTTGGTAAAGCGCCCGTATTCGCCTTTGTTATCGCAGTGATCGGCTGTCTTGAAGGTTTCAAGGCCAGTGGCAGTGCCGAATCCGTCGGTGAGCACACCACCTCTGCCGTGGTACAGTCGATCTTTATGGTCATCCTGCTGGACTCCATAGCGGCAATTTTCTTCATGGAGATGGGTTGGTGAATCAACGGGCCTCGCAACAGGATGTGGTTATCAGGGTCCGGGAGCTATGCAACCGGTTTGGCACGAACGAGGTCCACACGAATCTGGACATGGACCTCAATCGCCGGGAAATACTGGGTGTGGTCGGTGGATCAGGCACCGGCAAGTCTGTGCTGCTGCGCAGTATTGTTGGCCTTCATCAGCCCGATTCAGGCGTCATTGAGGTCTTCGGTGAGGAGTTGCAGGCGCTCTCGCCGGACCAGCGGTCCCGGGTGGAGCGGCGCTTTGGTGTGCTGTTCCAGGGTGGCGCCCTCTTCACATCCCTGACGCTGCAGGAAAATGTTGCCCTGCCGCTGATTGAACACGCCAGGCTCTCCAGGGAAGACGCAGAGTATCTCGCCAGAATGAAGCTGGCACTGGTAGGCCTGCCTGCCAAAGCAAGCACCATGGTGCCTGCGCAGCTCTCCGGCGGTATGGTAAAACGGGCCTCACTGGCACGAGCAATCGCGCTGGACCCGGAAATTCTGTTCCTCGATGAACCCACAGCGGGGCTTGACCCCATCGGTGCAGCGGCGTTTGACCGGCTGATTGTGACGCTGCGGGACGCGCTGGGCTTCAGCGTGTTTCTGGTCACTCACGACCTGGATACGCTATACAGTACCTGTGACCGGGTGGCGGTGCTGTCAAACAAACAGGTACTGGTTGAAGGTCCGCTGGACATCGTCGAAAACACCGACGACCCCTGGATCCGCGACTATTTTCACGGGCCACGAGGCCGGGCTGCCCAACGGTCGCAGTCAGCAAGCGGCAGAGAAGTCGGATGAATCAGGAGAATTACTGAGATGGAACCCAGAGCACATCATGTCCTGATCGGGCTATTCACGCTGGTCTTCCTGGCCAGCGCATTGCTGTTTGCACTGTGGTTGGCCAAAGCCAGCACCGACCGGGAGTACGCCTGGTACGAGGTTATTTTTGATCGTGGTGTGAGCGGGCTATCCGAAGGCAGCCCGGTCAAGTACAGCGGGATTGAGGTAGGCGATGTCTACGAACTACGGCTGGACCCGGAAGATCCTCGCAATGTGCGGGCGCTCATCCGGGTCTACAGTGATGTCCCCATCAAGGAAGACACCCGGGCCGGTCTGGCGCTGACCAACATCACTGGCAGCATGAGCATTGAGCTCGAGGGTGGCAATCCGGAAAGCCGCACGCTGGAGGGTGACCGTGAGTCTCCGCCGTCCATCTACGCCGAGCCATCCGCCTTCAGTACCCTCATGGCCACCAGCGAAAAACTCTTTGCCAAGCTCGACCTGGTAATGACGAATGCCAACGCCATGGTGTCGCCAGAGAACGCCCGCCATCTAACGCGCAGCCTGGAAAACATCGAGACCATTTCGTCAGGCCTCCTGGAACAGCGGGAAGCATTGAGAAACCTGGTGACCAGTTTCGACCAGCTCAGCGGCCAGACCGAAGCCACACTGGAAACCTTCCGCCGTTTTGGCGCCACCGCCAATGCCCTGCTGGACAATGAAGGCCGGCAGCTATTCGCGACCGCACAAAGCGCCATGGACTCTCTGGAGGCTTCCACCGCCCGACTGGATGAGCTTACTGCCAGGAATGAGGGTGCTCTGGACCAGGGCATGCAGGGCGCCGCAGAACTTGCTCCCGCAATGCGGGAGTTACGCAACACCCTGCGAGGCCTCAACAGTGTGATCTACCGATTTGAAGACGACCCGTCTGGCCTGTTTCTGGGCCGCGAGCCAATCCAGGAGTTTAACCCGTGACAATCGCATTGACGCGTTTACTGATTGCCACCGTAGCGACGGTGTCGCTGGCCGGCTGCACCGTGTTCCCGGACCAACCGGCCCATCAGATTTTCCAGTTACCGGCACCGAAAGCGCCGGAGACCACCGCTGAAACCATCGATCGCACTCTACGCATATCGACACCGCTGGCAGTGGCGCCGATTGACAGCTCCCGGATTCTGGTCAAACCGACGCCCCATGAAATCCGTGCCTATCAGGGTTCACGCTGGAGCAACCGGGCGCCGGTGCTTGTTGCCGCGTATCTGCTGGAAGCCTTCCGGCGGGACGGGCGGATGGCAACGGTGGTAACCGATACCAGCGCCGTACAGAGTGACCTTACCCTGACTGGCGACCTCACCCGGTTCCAGGCCGAGTATCAGGATGGCAAACCGGTTATCCACCTGGAACTGAACCTGCAGCTGATTGACGAGCGCAGCCGGAAACCCGTTGCAAGCAAACAATTCGAGACCAGTTACGCGGCAGGTGGAGAGTCTGTCGAAAGTGTGGTGGAAGCCTTCGGACAGGCCAGCAGTGAGCTGGCCAGGCAGGTAATCAACTGGACGGTGGCTCAGATCTGAGGCGTGTCAGTCTGCTTGCTTCTCGGGAAACAGGTCTGGCCAGGCAGCCTTGAGGTAAAGAACCATTGACCAGAGGGTCAGCACGGCCGCCACATAGAGTAATACCGTTCCCACGAGGCTCCAGACCACACCTGGCGGGAACGCCAGCAACATGATAATCGCCACCATCTGTGCCGTGGTTTTGATTTTACCGATATAGGATACCGCCACACTCCCCCGGCTTCCGATTTCCGCCATCCATTCCCGCAGTGCCGAGATCACGATCTCGCGACCGATAATCACCGTGGCCGGGATGGTGAGAATAAAACTGGCATGGGACTCAATCAGCACTGTTAACGCAACCGCTACCATCAACTTGTCCGCAACCGGGTCCAGAAAGGCTCCGAAAGGAGTGCTCTGGTCCAGCTTTCTCGCCAGATACCCGTCCAGCCAGTCCGTAGCCGCAGCCAGGCCAAAAATACCGGCGCTGACAAGGTAGCTCCAGTAGGCCGGCAGGTAATAGATGATCACGAAAACCGGGATCATCAGGATGCGGGAAAGAGTGAGGATGTTGGGTAGATTCATGCTGTCCCTATTCGTCATGCAGTACTGCGTAGATGGTTTCGGCCAGGTTCCTGCTGATTCCCTGAACCTTGGACATTTCGTCGACGCTGGCCTTGCGAAGCTCCTGAATGCCACCGAAGTAACGAATCAGGTCACGGCGCCGCTTGGGCCCGACCCCCTCGATACCTTCAAGGGTAGACTGTCGGCGTTTCTTGTCACGCCTCGCCCGGTGGCCGGTAATCGCAAAGCGGTGTGACTCGTCCCGGATATGCTGGATAAGGTGCAGTGCCGGGGAGTCTGCCGGCACCCGGTACAGGTCTCCGGTCAGGGCATCAATCAACTGCTCCATGCCCGCACGCCGCGTCACACCCTTGGCCACACCGATCAGGGGAATATCCGTAACACCAAGCTCTTCAAACACTTCCCGGGCAATGTTCAACTGCCCCTTACCACCGTCAATGAACACCAGGTCCGGGCGCTTGCCCTCGCCTGCCACCATGCGCTTGTATCGACGAGTCAGTACCTGGCGCATGGCGGCATAGTCATCTCCGGCGGTAACGCCTTCGATATTGTACAGACGGTAGTCGCTCTTCAGCGGCCCATTCTCGTCGAAAACCACGCAGGATGCGACCGTGTTTTCACCATGGCTATGGCTGATATCGAAACATTCCATGCGGGACGGGGTTTCCGCCAGCTCGAGCAGGTCCCGCAGGGCCAGCAGGCGGCGGTATACCGTTTCCTTGCTGGCCAGATGTGACAGCAGGGTCTGGCGGGCATTGGTCATGGCCAGCTCAAGCCAGCGCCGGCGCTCGCCCCGCACATTCTTGCGGACCCGGGTATCGCGACCGGCGGATTCCGTCAGCGCCTGTGACAACAGTTCCTGCCCTTCCACATCCACCGGCACCAGGATATCGGGCGGTATTTCACGCCGAGTGCTGCCACCGAAGTAGTACTGGCCCAGGAACGCGCTCAACAGCTCGCCTTCCGACTGCTCGATACTGTATCGCGGGAAATAATCCTTGGTGCCCAGCACCCGGCCACCGCGCACGATAATGACCACGATACAGACCACTCCGGCATCCTGGGCAATGGCGACAACGTCCGCATCACCACCCTCACCGTCCACGCTCTGCTGTTCCTGCACGTGGCGGAGATGGTTGATCTGATCCCGGTAGGCAGCGGCTTTCTCGAACTCGAGATTCTTCGACGCTGTTTCCATGGCTGCCATCAGGTCCTGCAGGATCGCGGGATTCTTGCCTTCGAGGAACATGGTGGCGTGACGCATGTCCTCCCGGTAGTCCTCCGGCGAAATGAATTCCACACAGGGGGCCGTGCACCGGTTGATCTGATATTGCAGGCAGGGGCGCGTCCGGTTTCTGAAATAGCTTTCACTACAGGATCTTATGCGGAATATCTTCTGTAGAATGTTAAGACTTTCCTTGACCGCCCCGGAGCTTGGAAACGGCCCGTACCAGGTGCCGCCACCCTTCTTCGTACGCCCACGACGGAACGTCAGCGACGGGTAATCGTCGTGTGACGACAGGTAGATATAGGGGTAGGATTTATCGTCCCGCAGCAGGATATTGTAGGGCGGCCGCAGTGATTTGATCAGATTCTGTTCAAGCAGCAGCGCTTCGGTTTCGCTGCTGGTGATGGTCACTTCGATTGAGTTTATCCGGGAAACCAGCGCCTCGGTTTTCGGGGCCAGTCCAGACTTGCGGAAGTAACTGGTAACGCGCTTTTTGAGATTGCGGGCCTTGCCCACATACAGCACGTTGCCACTGGCGTCATACATGCGGTATACGCCAGGCCTTTCGGTCAGTTGTTTCAGGAAGCTTTTGGTGTCGAACTCCCTGTCATTCTCTGCCTCGGCAGGATCAGCTGGAGAGTCAGGCCCTGTCGGCATCGAGCAACCCGAGCCTGACCGCCATCAGCGCCAACTCAACGTCACTGGAAATTTCCAGCTTCTCGAAAATCCGATAGCGGTAGCTGTTCACGGTTTTGGGGCTGAGACAAAGCTTGTCGGAAATGTCCTGCACTTTCTGGCAGTCCACCACCATCAGGGCAATCTGCATTTCCCGCTCGGACAGCCGGTCAAAGAGCGTTAGTTCGCCATCCTCGTCCCGTGCATCACCACCCCCAAGCTGTTTGAGCGCCATCTTCTGGGCAATTTCGGGGCTGATGTAGCGCTGGCCGGAATGAGCCATGCGGATCGCCCGCACCATTTCCTTGATGTCAGCACCCTTGGTGATATAAGCCGAAGCACCGGCCTGCATAACCCGTGTGGGGTAAGGGTCATCCGCGCAGGCAGTCACGACAATGACACGAATGGCGTCATCAATACGCAGAATACGGCGCGTCGCCTCCAGCCCGCCAATACCCGGCATCCGGATATCCATCAATACGATGTCCGGGCTGTCTTTGCGCACAAAATCAATAGCATCCTCACCTGAGGAGGCTTCGCCGATGACGTCAATGTCTGGGTTGTCGGCCAGCATCCGGGTAATACCGGACCTGACCAGTTCATGGTCGTCTACAACCAATACCCTGATCAAAACTCACCTCGCACGCGGCTTAAATTGGGAATTCAGGAATTGTACCGGTTAAGGGTGCCCGGCGGTAGGTGCATCCACCAATACCGGGCCCTTGTCACACGCTTTTTCCAGGTCCGCCCAGGCTTGCCGTGTTCTCAACCGGGTCAAACCAGACCACCAGCTCCCCGCGCCGGACCGCAGTTTTCACACGCTCCCGCTCTGCCAAGGGGTTCTCGGTATCATTGAGCCCGTGATAGCGGGTGCAGTACTCGTCAACGAGCCCGTCAAGCTGATCATCCGACAGCAGTTCCGTGTCTACCACGAATTTCTCTTCCCGGGGATCCGGCTGGGGCTCATGGCCTGTTTGGTCGGTCATTTATCTGCTCTGCCTCAAACACCCGATGGTAATGGGTTTGAAGCAGATGTAGAAGGCCTGACTTCTCAACACCGGCGGGATTCTCTATCATGCCCTGCTTTCCGTTCTCCGGGGCCTTATGAATCAGTCCGTTTTCCGCCTGACACTGCCTATCCTGTTCGGCTACCTGCCTCTGGGCATGGCCTTTGGTGTGCTGTTTACCACCCAGCTGGATTACCCCTGGTGGGCGGCCCCGGCCATGGGCATCCTTATCTACGCAGGTGCCGGCCAGATTCTTGCGGTCAGCCTGCTGGCGGCTCAAGCCGGGCTGCTGGAAGTGTTCATTGCCATGTTTGTGCTGAATGCCCGCCACCTGTTCTACGGGCTGTCCCTGCTGGGCCAGTTTCATGGGGCTGGCTGGCGCAAAGCCTACCTGATCTTTGGTCTGACTGACGAAACCTATTCATTGCTGACCAGCCGCGCACGGTCGGCGGACAGACATCACGAGCAGGCGGTGGATTTTCGCATCACGTTCTTTAACCAGTGCTACTGGGTCGTAGGCTGTGCCCTAGGGGCGCTTCTGGGTGCCAACGTGGCGTTCAACAGCAGCGGTATCGAATTCGCGCTGGTGGCACTGTTCATCGTCCTCACCATCGAACAGTACAAGGCGCTTGCGGATGCCTTTCCGGTGATCGCCGGGGCTGCCGCTGCAGCACTCGCCATTCTTGTGCTGCCTGAGGCCCATCAACTGATCGGAGCCATCGTGGTGGTCAGCGTGGTATTGCTGGTGCAGTATCGCAGGCTTCGCCAAGGCGCGGGTACGGAGGGTGCCGGCAATGGCTGATATCGGGTATCTGGCAGGATTTATCGCGGTGGCAGCGGTTGCCACCTTCCTGACCCGGGTGATTCCGTTCCTGTTCTTCCAGAGGCACACGGAACACCCACTCGTCAGGCACCTTGGCCGCTATCTGCCGGCAGCGGTCATGGCGCTGCTGGCAACTGTGTTTCTTCAGCGCTCCGCCACATGGAACAGTTCTCTGCCGGGGCTGGATGCGTTGTTACCCGCCATTCTGGTAGTCGTCATTCACCTTTGGCGCCGCAACGCGCTTTTATCCATCGCCTCTGGCACCATAGCCTATATGGCGATACTGCAACTGGACCTGATACAGGTGTAAATTATGGCGCTCGACAAGCCTTTCTCCCAGGCCTGCGAAAACAACAAGCAGCCTATTCTCGATTGCATCAGGGAGACGTTCACCAGCCCGGGCACAATACTGGAAATCGGCACCGGTACCGGCCAGCATGCGGTTCATTTCGCATCGGCACTGCCCCATCTGGTGTGGCAGCCCAGCGACCGTCCTGGCGCAAGCCACCACTGCCTTGGCTGGATCAGGGATTCCGCCCTTGCCAACATCCGGCCGCCGGTAGAGCTGGATGTAGCGTCAGGAAGCTGGCCAGCAGACACCATCGATGGCGCCTACTCGGCAAACACCGCTCACATCATGGCATGGGAAGAAGTCGAGGCGATGTTCTCCGGCCTCGCCAAGCGAATGAACACAGGGGCCCCGTTTTGCCTTTACGGCCCGTTCAGCTACGGTGGAACGCATACCAGCGACAGCAATCGTCAGTTTGATCGGCACCTTCGCACCCAGGCACCACACATGGGCATCCGCGATATGGATGACCTGCTGAAACTGTCTGATCGGACGGGTTTCCGGCTCGAAAGTGATAACCCATTGCCGGCCAACAATCGATTGCTGGTGTGGCGTAAACTGTAAATAGTCATGGGATAAAGGGAGGATCAGGCCATGAGCCATCAGAGACTGTCAATGCTGATCAGCGGCAAGGTGCAGGGCGTTTTTTACCGCGCCTCCGCAGCTGAAAAAGCCTCCGGACTTGGCGTGACGGGCTACGCGAAAAATCTGCCTGACGGACGTGTGGAACTGGTAGCCGAGGGACCGCCGTCAGCACTGGATTCCCTCAGACAATGGTGTAAGGACGGCCCGCCTGCAGCAGACGTAGACAGGGTCGACGCCACCGAAAGCCCGGCTACTGGTGAATTCACCAGCTTCGAGACCCGGTAACCACCGACAGGATGGCGCTCCTCGACACCTTTCTACATACCCTTGAGATCACCCTGCCGGTATTCGCCATGGTGTTTATCGGCCTGGGACTCAGGCGCCTGGGCTGGATAGACGCCACTTTCATCAATACCGCTTCCGCGC
This sequence comes from Marinobacter sp. SS13-12, assembly GCF_030227115.1. NCBI lineage: Bacteria > Pseudomonadati > Pseudomonadota > Gammaproteobacteria > Pseudomonadales > Marinobacteraceae > Marinobacter > Marinobacter sp. SS13-12. Next base: position 343,756 of record NZ_JASSUA010000003.1, on the reverse strand, counting down.
TGGTATTCCGCGCCACGCTGCCCACGCTGGTGTTCCTGAGCATTGTGCGTGCCGATCTGGATACCACCCTCAACGCGGCTTTATTGGGTTTTTTCGTAATGGCCACGCTGGCCAGCTTCCTGTTCAGCTGGCTCTGGTCCCTGCGGGCTGTGCCGCTGGCGGACCGTGGCGTGTACGTTCAGGGCGCGTTCCGGGGTAACTGCGGCATTGTCGGCCTGGCCCTGGCGGCCAGTCTCTATGGCGATTACGGCCTGTCTGCCGGGGGGCTCCTGCTCGGCGTGGTGATCATTTCCTACAACACCCTGTCGGTGATTGTGCTGACCACCTACCAGCCAGGACAGGCTGCCAGCTGGGGGCGCATCCTGGGGGACATCCTCCGCAATCCCCTGATCCTCGCAGTGGTGGTTGCCGTTCCGTTCGCCTGGTCCGGCCTGGGCTTGCCAGCCTGGCTGATGACGACAGGTGACTATTTCGCCTCCCTCACCCTGCCCCTGGCATTGATGTGCATTGGCGGCACGCTGTCCCTGAGCGCCATGCGCAACGACCGCAAACTGGCCATCAGCGCCAGTGTTCTGAAGATGATTACCCTGCCCGTGCTGTGCACACTGGCGGCCTGGCTGGCCGGATTCGAGGGCCGGGAGCTCGGGCTGATGTTCCTGTTCTTTGCCAGCCCCACAGCGGCGGCCAGTTTTGTGATGGTCAAGGCACTGGGCGGCAATGATCGCCTGGCCGCTAACATCGTGGCACTGACCACTCTTATGGCAAGTGTGACGGTAACCATCGGCGTCTTTGTGCTGCGGACCGCAGGCATTGCCTGACGGGCTATGGCCTCACCTCACAATGCATCTCTTATAAATTGTATTTACAATGCGACATAAGGTTAGAGAACTGATCGAGGCCATAGGCTGTAATTCGAACGGCACAGAGTAGTAGTAATGAACAACGTTTTGAACAAACTGGCAGTCGCTGTCTCTGAAGATGATGACCTGGAGACGCTGGTCCAGTCACTACTGGAACTACTGGAGACGGTTACAGGGCTGGAATCCACGTATCTGACACATATTGATAAGGCCACCGGTGTCCAGAGAATCGTGTTTGCCCGCAACAGCAGAGAGCTTTGTATACCGGAAGGGCTGACGGTTCCCTGGGGTGACACCCTTTGCAAGCGTGCCATTGATGAAGGACAGATGTACTCAGACAACGTCAGACACCTGTGGGGAGACTCAGAGGCCGCAAAAGCTCTGGGGCTCACGACGTACATCAGTGAACCGGTGCACATTGGCGACAATGAACTGTACGGCACCCTGTGCGGCGCCAGCAGACAGAAAGTGCAGGTATCGAAGGACGCACAGCGGTTGCTCGCCATGTTCAGCCGTCTCATCGCTCGCCAACTGGAAAGGGATCAGTTGCTTGCAACGCTCAGGCGCGAACACATAACACTCCAGGAGTTCGCCCTCTCCGATCCGCTCACCGGTATTCCCAACCGGCGCGCGATGGACGCCGAGCTCAAACGGTCACTGGCTAACGCAGACCGGGCCAACAGCCTCATCCACCTGGCTTTCATTGATCTGGATGGCTTCAAGTCCATTAACGATAACTACGGGCACGATGCCGGTGACCGGTTCCTGATTGAGATGGCGAAAAGAATCAAAGCCGGCCTTCGCGAAGGCGATTTCATTGCGCGTATCGGAGGTGATGAGTTTGTAGTGTTCGGTAGCGCCTTTTCAGGCGATTACGAAGGAAGCCGAAGGGCAATTCGGGAACGGCTTGAGGATCTGAGCAAAGGAACTTTTTACCTCGGCACTGCCAACATTGACTATGGAGGGGGCAGTGTTGGAGTCGTGACGTCAGAACCCGGGATGAAAAATCCAGAAGCGTTGTTGGCTCGAGCGGATGAGGCAATGTATCTGGTGAAGAAGGCACGGCGAAAGGACACTGCTGGCAGGAAATAGACTGAGGGATTATTCGGCACTCCGTGCCTCAGCCTGCTTTGCAGGCTTCGGTCGAACCCGCGAGGGTTCTTCTTACCCTACCAATCGGCCAATAAAAAACCCCAGCATTTCTGCTGGGGTTTGATATTGGCGGAGAGGGAGGGATTCGAACCCTCGAAACGCTATTAACGTTTACACACTTTCCAGGCGTGCGCCTTCAGCCACTCGGCCACCTCTCCAATACTCTTTAAATAAACCGTTCCAAATCAGCAACGTCGTCGCTCATTTGAGGGCGCAAACTCTAATGGTTTTATGCCGGTTTGGCAACTCCAATTTTTAAATCCTTTGACCAGCAGCCTGCTCAAGTCCGGCACTGGTTAACGATTGAACAGATTCAGCAGGATCGTCAGCACAATGCTGATCAGGACCATTGAGGTAATGGGTATGAACAGCTGGCTTCTGTCAGAGCGGACATTGATGTCCCCCGGAAGTTTGCCAAACCAGTGAAACAGCCACGGTGCGAAGTGGACCAGCAGGCCCAGGATCACCAGTGCAATGCCTGCAATAATCAACCAGCGTGACATATAGGGCCCCGTGTTCAGGAATGAGTCGTTTCAGCAATCAATCCGGCTAATGGTCAGCGATAAGTAAAGATCACTTCAACCCCTGATGCGGTCGTTCTAGGCTATTGTGTTGGTTCATACATTATTTCAAGAGGATACCCTGGCCCCATGCCCTTTCAGCGCCTGTTGATTGCCAATCGTGGTGAAATTGCTGTCCGTGTTGCGCGCGCAGCGGCCGAGCTGGAGATACCCACCGTTGCGGTTTATGCACGGGATGACAGCCAGTCGCTGCATCTGCGGAAGGCCGATGTTGCGGTAGCCCTGGACGGGACCGGGCCGGCCGCTTATCTGGACGGGGACCAACTGATCCGCGTTGCAAAAGAGTATGGCTGTGATGCCATTCATCCGGGCTACGGTTTCCTCAGTGAAAGTGCCGGCTTCGCAAGGCTGTGTGAGGCGGCTGGAATCTTTTTTATCGGTCCCTCACCGGCGGTGCTGGATGTGTTTGGTGACAAGGCAAGTGCCCGCCAGTTGGCCAAAAAACATGGGGTGCCGCTGATTCACGGCACCAATGAGCCCACCAGCCTGGAGTCCGCCAAGTCCTTTATGGAATCACTGGGGGAAGGCGGTGCCGTTATGCTCAAGGCCATCGCCGGGGGTGGCGGCCGGGGCATGAGGCCGGTGCATTCACTGGAAGCCCTGGAATCCGCGTTCCATCGCTGCCAGTCCGAAGCCGCCACCGCCTTCGGTAACGGCGACCTGTATATCGAGCAGTTGATTCCCGAGGCCCGACATATTGAAGTTCAGATTATCGGTGATGGCACGGACGTCACCCACCTGTGGGAACGGGACTGCACCCTGCAAAGGCGCAATCAGAAAGTCATAGAAATGGCGCCAGCTCCCGGCCTCGCCGGGGAGCTGCGCGATCAGTTGTTGGCCGACGCGGAGATGCTGACCCGCGCAGTCGGCTATCGCGGACTCTGTACCATCGAGTTCCTGGTGGATACACGAACCGGCCAGTACGTATTCCTGGAAGCCAATCCCCGTGTGCAGGTCGAGCACACGATCACCGAAGCCATTACCGGGCTGGATCTGGTGCAACTCCAGATCCGCGTTGCTGCCGGCGTGACCCTCGCTGAGGCCGGACTTGCCAGCGCACCGGCACCCCGGGGCCAGGCGATTCAGCTGCGGATCAACCTCGAAACCATGGCAAGTGATGGCAGTGCCAGACCCGCGGGTGGGCGAATAGAAGCCTACGAACCATCCAGCGGCCCGGGCATAAGGGTCGACGGGTATGGCTACAGCGGTTACAGCACCAGCCCGGCCTATGATTCCCTGCTGGCGAAACTGATTGTCCATTCCGAGGGGGATTATCCCGCCCTGCTCCGTCGCGCCTATCGTGCTCTGTGCGAGTTCCGCCTCGAGGGCGTTCCCAGTAATATCCCGTTCCTGCAGAACCTGCTTCAACACAACCAGGTCCAGCTGAACAACCTGACGACCCGGTTTATCGACACCCATGCGAAGGAACTGCTACCAGATGAGGCCGCCTCTCATCCCGATCTGTACTTTCGTGAAACAGGCCCGGCCGAACCAGCCGAATCAGCCATGCCCGCCGGGCCGGAGGGTTCGGATCCGATAACATCTCCGGCCCAGGGCATTGTGGTCAGTATCGACGTGGAAAACGGACAGCTCGTTGTTGAGGGACAACAGGTTGCCGTGCTGGAAGCCATGAAAATGGAGTTCGTTATCCGGGCCGGGCAAAGCGGGCGTGTGGTTGCGCTTGCTGCCTCCGCTGGCGATGCTGTTTACGAAGACCATCCCCTGCTGTTTATCGAGCCGGAGGAGGTCACCGCGACGGAAATTGCCACGGAAGAATCCGTGGATCTCGACCACATCCGTCAGGATCTGCATCAGGTTCTTGCAATCCACGACCAGCTTACCGATGAAAACCGGCCCCACGCTGTGGCAAAACGCCGTAAAACCGGCCAGAGAACCGCCCGCGAGAACCTGGCGGACCTGCTGGATGATGGCAGTTTCATGGAATACGGTGCCCTGGCCCTTGCTGCCCAGAGTACCCGCCGCAGCCCTGAGGAGTTGCAGGCCCTCAGCCCGGCGGACGGGCTGGTCGCCGGTACCGGCACGGTCAACGGTCAACAGTTCGGCCCTGAAGTGGCACGGTGCATGGCCATGAGCTACGACTACACCGTATTCGCCGGCACCCAGGGTGTTATGAACCACAAGAAAACCGACCGCATGCTGGAGCTGGCGGAAAAGCAGCGACTACCCCTGGTGTTTTTCACCGAAGGCGGAGGTGGGCGACCCGGCGATGTGGACTGGGTAGGCGTGGCGGGGCTGGATTGCACCACCTTTATGCGCATGGCCCGGCTCAGCGGGGCTGTGCCACTGATCGGTATTGCCTCCGGCCGCTGTTTCGCGGGCAACGCGGCCCTGCTCGGGTGTTGCGACGTCATTATCGCCACCGAAAATGCCACCATCGGCATGGCCGGCCCGGCAATGATTGAGGGCGGCGGACTGGGTCGATTCATGCCCGAGGAAGTCGGCCCGGTCTCAACCCAAAGCCGTAACGGTGTGGTTGATATCGTCGCCCGGGACGAGGCAGATGCCACCCGAATCGCCAAACAATACCTGGCCTGTTTCCAGGGTGACATTACCCCCGGTGAAGCCATGGACCAGCGCAAGCTGCGGCACCTTATTCCCGAAAACCGCCTGCGTGTCTACGACATCCGCACAGTGGTCGACACCCTGGCAGACCGGGGCTCAGTGATTGAACTGCGCAAACACTTCGCACCAGGGATGATTACCGCACTGGTTCGCATCCACGGCAAGGCTTTCGGGTTGATCGCCAACAACCCCATGCATCTGGGTGGCGCCATTGACGCTGGCGCCGCAGACAAGGCCGCCCGTTTCATGCAGCTGTGCGATGCCCACGGCTTGCCCCTGCTCTCCCTGTGCGACACGCCTGGCTTCATGGTGGGCCCCGAAGCCGAAAAACAGGCGACCGTGCGCCATGTGTCACGCATGTTCGTCACCGCCGCCAGCATGACCGTACCCTTCTTCACCGTGGTGTTGCGCAAGGGCTACGGCCTGGGCGCCCAGGCTATGGCCGCTGGCAGTTTCCATGCCCCGATGTTTACCATCGGCTGGCCCAGCAGTGAATTCGGGGCCATGGGTCTGGAGGGAGCCGTTCGTCTGGGCTTTGCCAGGGAGCTGGCGGCCGTCGAGAACGAGGAGAAGCGCAAAGCCCTGTTCGACAAACTCGTAGGACAACTCTACGAGCGTGGCAAAGGGGTCAGTATGGCAAGCTTCCTGGAGATCGATGCAGTGATTGATCCTGCCGATACCCGGGACTGGCTGATCAGGGGCCTCAACGCTGTTGATCCGGAATCTTTGCGCGGCCTTGCCCGGCCGATGATTGATACCTGGTAGTCGAGCAGCCGCAGTAACCATTTGCAGGTTTGTGCGATACTGGGAAAAGACCATAACCCGGCTGCCTCGGGAAGGAGACTGTTATGCTGATGAACGCCGAACAATCAACACTGGTGCTGATAGACCTTCAGAAAAAGCTGATGCCCGTGATCAGCCATGGCGACTCGGTATTGACCGAAAGTGCCAGGCTCGCCCGTATCGCCAGGCTTATGGACGTGCCCGTTATTGCCACGGAACAGATTCCGGAAAAGCTGGGACACAACGATGACGAAATTGCCGGGCTCGCCGACCAGACCGTAACCAAGATTCACTTCGATGCCTGCGGTGGCGGTTTGGTGAACGCCATCCCCGCTGACCGGAAACAGATCATCATTGGTGGTTGCGAGGCCCACGTCTGCATGCTGCAAACTGCCCTGTCACTGTTGGCCGCCGGTTTCGGCGTATGGGTGGTGGAGAACGCAACCGGCTCCCGTCATGACAACGACCGGGACGCGGCCCTGGAGCGCCTGCAGCAGGCAGGGGCCACCATTGTTACCGTGGAAATGGTCGCCTTCGAGTGGATGCAACACTGTGAACACCCAGCCTTCCGTGAGGTTCAGAAGCTGATCAAATAGAGGCCGGGGCTGGAAATACATCCGGCACCGGACACTCGTCGTAGACAATGGCTCATATGTTTGACCGGAGTTCCTATGCTCAACATGGATTTCAACCAGAGAATCGTCATCCAGAGCGCCAGCCAGGAGTGGATTCCCAGCCCGGCCGGTGGGGTGCTCCGTAAACCCCTGGCGCGTGAGGAAGCGGAACGTGGCCACGCCACCAGCATTGTCCGGTATGAGCCAGGCGCCAGTTTCAAGCGCCATGAACACCCCCTGGGTGAAGAAATTCTGGTTCTTGAGGGCGTGTTCTCTGATGAGACGGGTGATTATGGCAAAGGGTTTTACCTGCGCAACCCACCCGGCAGCGGCCATGCCCCGTTCAGCGAGGAAGGCTGCGTTCTGTTTGTGAAGCTCCATCAGTTCGATGAGCGCGACACCGCCACCGTACGCATCGACACCAACACCGCCGAGTGGTTGCCAGGCATTGGTGGCCTCGAGGTGATGCCCCTGCATGAGTTCGAACACGAGCACGTGGCGCTGGTGAAGTGGCCTGCAAAGGAAAAGTTCCAGCCCCACCGGCACTTCGGTGGCGAGGAGATACTGGTGCTATCGGGCGAGTTCTGTGACGAGAACGGACGCTACCCCGCCGGTACCTGGATGCGAAGCCCGCATATGAGCCAGCATCACCCCTTTGTCGACGAAGAAACGGTGATCTGGGTGAAAACCGGCCACCTTCCCGTCTGATTGCTGACGGTGCCCTGGAGGGTTTTACCGGTTGCGGCTCTGATCCACAACAATCAGCTCTTCAAGATCGAAGCCTTTTTCTGTCGCCACCGTTCTGAATTCCGCCAGGGCCTCGTCGCTCACGCTGGGCGTCTTGGACAGAAACCAGAGATAATCCCGGTCGTACCCGGTGATGTAGGCGTAGCGGTAGTCCTCATCGAGCTCGAACACCACGTAAGATGCGTAAAAAGGGCCGAAAAACGAGACTTTCAGGTGCCCGTTGTTCTCCTCATCCACAAACACGGCGCGGCCTTCAGCGTCCTCCCACTTCTCGTCCTCCTCCGAATAACCCCGATTGATCACGCGGATGCTGCCATCGTCCTGAAGTGAATAGTCAGCCGTTACGTTGGACAAGCCTTCTTCAAAAGAATGATCCAGGCGCGCGATTTCATACCAGGTGCCCTTATAGCGCTCTACATCCAGATGACTCACCGGTTCAATTCCATCGGGTACTCCGGTGCATCCAGCGACCAGGAGAACAGCCGAAATGATCAAGCACTTTGACACAGGCATAAAGGGGTTTCCTGAAGGAGGTAAAAGCCGGATTCTGCCGCCCGTTCCGGCCAACCTGAAAATTTACGTTTACGTAAAGTAGAGCTATCTGATTGTTACCGTTAAACTTTTCAAATTCACTGAAAAATGTGTGATTTCCAACCATTGACGATGGTGGAAAAGCTATCTAGTCTTTTTTCCGTCGGGCCCCAAAAGGGCCCCACCCGATGAAATCATGCCTGCCGGCCAACCCGCCGGGGCACAACAACAAAACGACCACGAACGCCGTGATCCGGCCTGGTGGAAGAGGATTTCAGTATGTCACCGGTAAATCAGTCCCTGATGATGGGCTTTCCTGCCCGTATCCTGCAACTCCCGATTACATCCTTCTTTACGCGTCCTGCTTTTGCTTCACGATCGAGTCGATCGAACCTGCTGCCAAGTGCCCTCTTTGCGCGATTAGCGCAGCCTCAATCTGGCATTTGACCGGTCCGTCACCCGTGACCAATCCAGTTTCGGCTGTGTCCGCCATCAGCGCAGGCATCCGCAACCAGGGTGGCTCCCAATGCAAACGCGTTAGAAGGAACCTGAACAATGACTGTATTTACGCATCCTGAATTCGACCACCACGAACATCTCACTTTCTGCTGCGACCCTGAAACGGGCCTGCGCGCCATCATTGCCGTCCACAACACAGCCCGCGGCCCTGCCCTTGGCGGTTGCCGTATGTTCCCCTATGCCAGCGACGAAGAGGCGCTCCGTGATGTACTGAGATTGTCGCGGGGTATGACTTACAAATCTGCCCTCGCCAATCTCAACCTGGGTGGTGGCAAATCGGTGATCATTGGCGATCCTCGCCAACACAAAACCGAAGCCCTTCTGGAATCCATGGGACGCTTTCTGGAGCAGCTTGGTGGACTCTACATTGCAGCGGAAGACTCCGGCACCAGTGTTGCCGACCTGAAAATCATGGGCCGCCAGACCTCCAACGTCGCCGGAATAAAGGAGCGTCCCGGGTTCGATGGCCGCCCAAGCAACGGTGACCCGTCTCCCGCCACTGCCTGGGGTACCTTTGTAGGCCTTCAGGCAGCAGTAAAGCACAAACTCGGTCGCAGTGACCTTGAAGGTCTGACAGTCGCTGTCCAGGGCATTGGCAATGTGGGCTATCGCCTGGCCCGGCATCTTACCGAAGCCGGCGCAAAACTGTGGGTGTATGACACCCATCAGGATCAGATGGACCGGGCCGTGGCTGAACTCGGCGCCACACCGGCCACCGCAGAGGAGATCCTGTACCTGCCGGTGGACGTGGTGGCGCCCTGTGCCATGGGTGCCGTGCTGAATGACCAATCCATTGCAAAGCTTCAGGCCCCCATCGTTGCCGGCGCCGCCAACAACCAGCTGGCCAGCCCGCGCCACGACGAGGTGCTGTGGAAACATGGCGTGCTCTACGCACCGGATTTCGTGATCAACGCCGGTGGCATCATCGATGTCTACTACGAGCGCACCGGCCCGGACCCGGATGCAGTCCGGAAACACGTGGACACCATCGGAGACACGCTGCAGGAAATTTTCGAGCGGTCACAACGTGATGGCTTGCCCACCGGACAGATCGCCAACCAGCTGGCAGAGGAACGATTCAGACCTATATCCCGTTGATGGTGGCGGTCACGCTGCTATCTCTCATTCCCCCCGAAAACAAAAACAGTAAACAGGAGAATACAATGAGTAATGCTTCTTCCTCCGCCACGGGCGGTGCCATGGACAAGGCGGCAGCTGCGCGTGGGCTCTGGTCTTCGCGCCTTGCCTTTATTCTGGCGGCCACCGGTTCTGCGGTAGGCCTTGGCAATATCTGGAAGTTCCCCTACATCACCGGTGAGAACGGTGGTGGCGCCTTTGTTCTTGTTTACCTGCTGTGCATCGCCGCCGTTGGCGTGCCGATCATGATGGCCGAGGTTCTGATCGGCCGCCGTGGTGGCCACAGCCCCGTCAACAGCATGCGGGCGATCACCAGCCAGGAGGGCCTGAAGCCGGCGTGGAGCTGGGTGGCCGCCATCGGCGTATTGGCCGGGTTCCTGATCCTGTCGTTTTATTCGGTGATTGGTGGCTGGGCCATCTCCTATGTGGGCACCGCCGCCACCGGGCAACTCGCGGGCCAGAGTGCCGAATCCATCGGTGCGATCTTCACGGGACTGCTGGGCGACCCCATGAAGCTGCTGATGTGGCACACCCTGTTCATGGCACTGGTCATGGTGGTGGTTGCCCGCGGGGTTCGTTCCGGGCTGGAGCGGGCCGTGAGTATCCTGATGCCGGCGCTGTTCGTGCTGCTGCTCATCGTTGTCGGCTACGCCATGACCACCGGCCATTTCGGCCAGGCGGTAAGCTTCCTGTTCCAGCCGGACTTCTCCAAACTTACCACCTCCGGTGTCCTCGTGGCCCTGGGTCATGCCTTTTTCACACTCAGCCTGGGCATGGGCATCATGATGGCTTACGGCTCTTACCTGCCGAAAAACATCTCCATCGCCAAAACCTCTGTCGCTGTCTCGGTGATGGACACCATGGTGGCTCTGCTGGCGGGACTGGCGATTTTCCCGATTGTCTTCGCCAACGGTCTTGAGCCGGGAGCGGGCCCGGGGCTGATCTTCCAGACCCTGCCGCTGGCGTTCGGCCAGATGCCCATGGGCAGCCTGTTTGGCACGCTGTTTTTCGTGTTGCTGATTTTCGCCGCCTGGACGTCCGGTATTTCGTTGCTGGAACCGCTGGTGGAATGGCTCGAGGAACAGAAAGGCATGAACCGTACCCTCAGCACGCTTGGCGCGGGCATCGCCTGCTGGCTGCTGGGCATCGCCTCGATACTGTCGCTGAACCTGTGGTCTGATGTGACACCACTGGGCATGTTCGCAATGTTCGAAGGTAAGACCATCTTCGATCTGCTGGACTTCCTTACCGCCAGCATCCTGTTGCCGCTAGGCGGACTGCTGGTAGCGGTATTTGTCGGCTGGTTCCTGTCCCGCAATGCCCTGGAGGAGGAACTGTCCATGTCACCGGGGGCCTTTACCGTCTGGTATCGGGTGTTGCGGTATTTCACACCGATCGCCGTGGCCATCGTGTTCATCTACAACCTGGTTTGATCGCCAGCGGGTGCTGGCGCTCTGACCGAGCGTCGGCGCCCCCTTCCCTGCTATTCTGGCAACCCGGTCGGTGCCCGACGGCCCATCAGCCAGATTGCCATCAGTACGCCATGGAGTACCAGGAAGGGCACGGCAATCAGTAACAGGCCGGTCCAGTGGAACGCCGCCAATACCGCACCGGCACTCATTGCCGCCGTTGCCTGTGAACCGAACACCACCAGGTCATTCAGCCCCTGCACCCGGAAACGCTCTTCATCCTGATACCCCTGCGGCAGTAACGTGGTGCCACCCACAAACAGGAAATTCCAGCCAATACCGAGCAGAATCAAAGCCGACAGGTAATGATGGAACGTGATCCCGCTGAAGGCCAGCACCACACATCCGAGATACGCCAGTAACCCCAGCCCCATCATCCGTGGAATCCCCACAACCCGGATCAGCCAGCCGCTGATAAGCGATGGCAGGTACATGGCCATGATGTGAAGCTGGATAACCCGTTTGGCATCCTCAAGCGGATGACTGGCTATGTCAGTCATACTCAAGGGAGTTGCTGTCATGATAAAGCTCATGATCGCGTAACCAACCGCAGCGGCACTGATCGCAGCCCAGATGACGGGCTGCTTCAGAATGGCGGTCATGGGGCGACCGCCACCGACTGCGGCCCCACGCACATGTTCTCCACTGGCACGATAGCCGAACGTCAGTACGACCATGGCCAGCACCTGAACCGCACCCAGGGCAAGCCATCCGCCCATGAAGGGGTATTGCGCCTGCCCGCCACCACCGGCCAGCGCAATTTCAGGTCCCAGCCAGGCCGCTACCAACCCGCCCAGCAGCACTCTGGCTGCAGCGGAACCCGCCATGTCGGAGGACACCGATTCCATGGCTGCAAAACGATACTGATGCACCACGGCCAGGCCCGTTCCGCCCACCACGGCCGCCACACACAGCAACGGAAAACTGGCTGTCCAGGCTGCCAGAGCACCGAGGCTGCCCGCCAGGGTTCCGGCCAGGGTGCCCAGCAGCATCACCGGCTTGCGCCCGATACGTTCCATCAACCAGGTAGCGGGTTTGATTGCCAGCACCGTGCCCACAACCACCAGCCCCACCGGCAGAGTCGCCAGTTCCGGTGAGGGTGCCAGCAGGCGGCCGTGAATACTTCCGATAAAAACAATGAAAGGCGCTGTGCACATGGCAAGCGCCTGGGCGGCGACCAGTATCCATACATTGAGGGGCATAGGACGGACCTATTTCTTCCGGTAGATGATCCCGGGGTGGCACTGCACCATTTCATAGAGGTGAGGCAGCCCGTTCAGCGATTCCGACGCTCCCAGTATCAGGTAGCCCCCGGGATTGAGGGTGGCATGAATACGGGTCAGAATGTCTTTTTTCAATTCTGCCGAAAAGTAGATCAGCACGTTTCGGCACATCACGATATCGAACTTGCCAAGCATGTAGCGCTCAAGCAGGTTCAGTTCCCGGAACTCGACCATGCTTTTGATTTGCGGCCGGATCTGCCAACTGCCGTTCATGGCCGGGGTAAAGAACTGCTTTTGCCGTTCGGGTGAAAGGCCGCGGCCAATGGCAATCATCTCGTACTCGCCACGGCGAGCCACTTCCAGCACGCTTTTGGAGATATCGGTGGCGGTGATTTTCACATCCCGTAGTTTACCCGGCCGCTGGCGCCGGAACTCTTCAGTGATCATGGCCACGGAATAAGGCTCCTGGCCGGTCGAACAGGCCGCGGACCAGATACGCAGGGACTGTGTCCCCTTCCGGTCACCGAATTCCGGCAGCAGTTTTTCCTGCAGGATACGGAACGGGTGATTGTCACGGAACCACAGGGTTTCGTTGGTGGTCATCGCATCGATAACCACTTCTTTCAGACTGCTCCGGCCGGAGCGCTTCACCCGCTCCAGCAGCTCACCCAGGGTGTTCAGCTTGTTCTCTTCCATGATTCGGCGCAGGCGGCTTTTGACAAGGTACTGCTTGTTCTCCCCGAGCAAAATGCCACACGCATCCTGCAGGAATGTTTTGAAGGCCTCGTATTCCTGTGGCGTTATTTCAGCTTTCATTGGATCTCAGTATTGGGTGAGTCGGAAGCGACAGCAACGTCACTGCTCTCGGTCGATTATCTCCATGACTCTTTCTGCCAGCTCATCGGGACTGAACTTGGCCATGAAATCATCCGCACCTACTTTCTGCACCATGGCTTTGTTGAAGACGCCACTGAGAGAAGTATGCAGCATGATATACACATCCCTGATGGCAGGCTCATTCTTGCACCTGGTAACCAGAGTGTACCCATCCATTTCCGGCATTTCGACATCCGAGATAATCAGTGACAGGTGGTCTGCCGCACGGGACCCGTCGGCTGTGATTTCCTTAAGGTAGTCGTAAGCCTGCTTGCCATCGTTCCTGGTAACGACTTCCATGCCAATGGCGGTCAGGCATCGTTCAATCTGTCGTCTGGCAACGGAGGAATCATCTACCACCAATACCGGCAGGTGGCCCGGTGCACGCTCTGCACTCCTGGTGCGTATGTCCTCGCCCACGTCCTGTTCGAGCGGTGAAACCTCGGAAAGGATTTTCTCCACATCGATGATCTCGACAATTCTGTCATCAATACGGGTCACCGCCGTAAGGTAGCCGTCCTTCCCGGCTCCCTTGGGCGGCGGAAGTATGTCTTCCCAGTTCATGTTCACGATGCGATCGACACCGCCGACCAGGAACCCCTGGGTCTTGCGGTTGTACTCGGTAATGATCACAAAGCAGTTTGCCAACTCTTCCCGGGGAATGCCCGGGAGCCGTATCGACATGGCAAGATCAATGATCGGGATCGTCTCACCCCGGATGTGTGCGACACCACACACCATGGGCCGGCTGTTCGGAAGGGACGACAGCTTCGGGCACTGAAGAACTTCCTTGACCTTGAACACGTTGATGCCATACATCTGCTGGTCACGAAGCCGGAACAGCAGAAGTTCCAGGCGGTTTTGTCCCACCAGCTGCGTACGCTGATTAACACTGTCCAATACCCCTGCCATTGTCTGTTCTCCTGCACGCAACGACTTGCTGCCGGCACGCATCTTGCTGCGTAGCTGTAATACGTCACCCGGCACGGCTAATGTGCCGGTTTATTGACTCCTGAATGGGCTTAACGGCCGGAATCGGAAATCATTAGGAATTTGCCGATTTTCCAGCCCTTACCCGATTATTGACAGCATAGGACAATCTGCAGCGTATGCGCATCACCATTTTCGTTACCGCTCTGCTAATGTCTGCCAATGCAGAGACCGTGATGGCCTCCAATACCACAGCGGAGCAAATCTATTCAGCAGCCGGGCAGTTCCTGGAGGCGTTTGCCGAAAAGCAGGCGGGTGAAGGCTTCTCTGTGACCCACGATAGCGGCAAACCGGACGCCCGCCTTTCCCTCGCTACCTGCGACACGCCACTGGACGTATCTTTCAGCGGCGATCCCTGGAAGACCACGCAACCGTCTCTGCTGGTTTCCTGTGAAGGCGACCGGCCCTGGCGTATGTTCCTGCCGGTGTCCGTCACTATCACCGGTAATGCCCTGGTGGCGTCCCGCACGCTTGGCCGGGGGGAGAGACTGACCGAGAGCGCGTTACGCACCGACTCGGTGGTCGTGAACTCGATCCGGCGCGGCGCCATCACCAGCGAGGATCAACTGATCGGGATGGAAATGCGACGGGGGGTTAACGCTGGTACCGTATTCACCCCCGATCTGCTGCTGACCCCTGCGGCAATAGAACGGGGCGATCATGTTATTATCAGCGCCCGCAGCGGAAACTTCTCGGTTAACTCCCGCGGAAAAGCCCTGGCCAGTGGTGGCATCGGCGAACAGGTTCTGGTGGAAAACCTGTCTTCATCCCGCACCGTCCGTGCCCGTGTGACGGCACCGGGCCGCGTCGAAATCCCCATGTAAGGCCCGCTGCCACGGCACTCGGTGGCCGCATGGCCGGCAAACATTTGCCGCAAACGGGGCAGATGACTGACTTGTAATGTCCACTGTGTAAAAATTTGCTAAAGAAATGTAAAGGCATGCCGATAGACAGGTATGAAACTCGTGGAGCCGCCCACTGCGGCTGATCAGCTAAGCAGGTAACGTTATGTCAGTTGACTTCAATGGAATAGGCCCAGGCCAGGTCAACACCCAGAAAACCACGGCCGACAAATCCTCCGGTGCCCAGCCTGCCCAGCCCTCCACAGGGGAGCAGGCAAAAGCTCAGGCACAGGGTGCCCGGGGAGAGAATGTTAATTTGAGCAGCCAGGCAAAAGACCTGAAGCAGCTTGAACAGAAACTGGGCAGCTACCCGGAAATGGACGATGATCGCATCGAACAGATCCGCTCTGCCCTGGAAGACGGCTCCTACAAGATTGATGCCGAGAAACTGGCCCAGAAAATGCTTGAGATGGATGAAAGCATTTTCGGGTGAGTAAATCATGGCCGCAATCGATGAACTGAAAGATCTTCTTGCTGACGATATCCGCCAACTGGAATCACTGGCGGATGTACTCAACCAGGAAAAAACCTGCCTGTCCGGCTCTGACATCCGCCAGCTTGAATCGCTGACCGGCGAGAAGAACAGGTTGCTGGAACAGATCCGGGAAAGTGCAAAACGCAAAATCCGCTTGTTGGTTGCCATGGGCTTTCGCCCCGAAAGTGGCGAACCTTCGCGGTTCATACGCAGCGCGGGGCTACCCGACCTGCTCGAACTGTGGGAGGACGCTGACCGTCGCCTGCGAAGCTGTCAGGAAATGAACCAGACCAATGGCAGAGTTATCAGCCATCTCCAGAAGCGCCTTTCCCGCCTGACTGATATATTCCGTGGTGTTACCGGACACCAGAAGCTCTACGGAGCCCAGGGCGAACAGAAGGCGGTTTCCTGCAGCACTATTCTTGCCAGTGCCTGATCCTGCATGACCATCCAACCCGCTGGCATTAGCGGGTATAGATGGTCATCTGTGAGTCCGGGTGAAAACGGATGTTGTCGATGGCGATATTGCCCATGGACGGTCCCTGGGTTCCACTGACACGGATATTGTCCATGCGGATCTGTTCGATCCGCTCCGGAAGGGCCATGCGCAGGCCGCCACTTGCCAGCACTTCATAGCGCGGTTCATCGTCTCGATAGTGCACACCGGTAATAGTCAGATCCGAATCCAGAAAATTCAGCACCGGCACAAACAGGTTGGCGGTCAGCTTCAACCCCTCGATCACATCAGGCTCAACCTCTCCGGCATTACCCTGATCATCACTTAACCCGGCCATGGCCGACACTGTGGCAACCCGGTCCAGTAAGGACGGATCCCCCTGCCCCGTAACCCCGGCCAGCTCGTTATCATTAATCGGCGCAAACCCGGACCGCTCGTAAAGCTGGCCGGCTTCAGAAAGATCCCGGGATTCACCCGCATTATTGCCAGCGGCAAAGCTCACCAGAGGCTGGAATGGCAGAACGGCCATGGTGACCAGTGCAGCAGCGTTGCGGTACCGCGACTGGTGCTTCAGAACCCGGTGCAGCTCACGCTCGGTGATCCAGCCGGACTGGACGAACACTTCACCCAATCGCTGGCCGGTTTCATGCTGGAGCCGCAGACCTTCCTCCAGCTGACTTTCGGAAAGATAGCCCCGGTTGATCAGCAACCGGCCAAGGCGGGATTTCTCTTCAAAACCCTGACGGATTTTCACGGTATGCCTCCCTGTACTCACTGTGATTGCCGTACAACCCGGCCCGGTCTGGACACATCAGCGCCGCTGACGTGGTAAAAGGTTACTTTATACTCATAAACTCCACATGGTTTCTGGCCGACCTGACCGCCGATATCTGCTAATATCCGCCCTCAGACAGCGGTCATCAGAGTATGGCAGCAAACGAACCCGGAGCTGACACGTGAGCCATTATAGAATGACAAATCCCGTTAAACCGTTTCGATATGTGATGCAGATCGTTCTCTGTGTAACCCTGTTGCTGGGCATTGCCTCATCACTGTCTGCCCAGGAGCGCCAGAATGAACTGCCGCAGGTGATCATTGAAACCAGCGAGGGCGTGATTGAAGTAACGCTGCGCCCGGACATCGCACCGGCAACCGTTGAGAATTTCCTTACCTACGTCCAGAACGGGTTCTACGAAGGCACCATCTTCCACCGGGTTATTCCTGGCTTCATGATCCAGGGTGGCGGCTTTGACGAAAACCTCAGCCGCAAGGAGACCGGCGATCCGGTGCGCAACGAGGCCAAACCAACGGCCAAAAACCTGCGCGGCACCATTGCCATGGCCCGCACCAGCTCGCCGGATTCCGCTACGTCACAGTTCTTCATCAACCTGACCGACAACAGCTTTCTGGATGCCGGTGTTCGCGGCCCGGGCTATGCCGTGTTTGGCAAGGTCACCGGCGGCATGGGCGTTGTAGATGCCATCGCCGGCAAACAAACCGGCCAGTCTCGTGGCATGGCCGATGTGCCAAACGAACCCATCGTTATTCACAGCGTGTCCCAGAGAAAAGCGGACAGCGCTACAGAATAGTGAGAGAGCAGCGAGAAAGCTGCAAGAGAGTGACAAAACGGTGACAAGACAGTGACCATGGATATCAGGCCCCCCTCCATTGAAACCGCCAACATCGAGTGGCGTGACGGTGTTCCCTGCTCCACACGGTTTGCCGATGTCTATTTCAGCCGTGATGACAGTCTTGAAGAAGTCCGTCACGGCTTTATTGGCCACAACCGCCTGGCTGACAGGTTTTCCAGGGTTCCGGCCGGCAGCGCCTTTGTTATCGCCGAAACGGGTTTTGGCACCGGGCTGAATTTTCTGGCCGCCTGGCAGACCTGGGAAGCATGGAACCCCGGCGACAACGCCTGCCTGCACTTTATTTCCGCTGAACGTTACCCTCTTGACCGCAACGATCTCAGCCAGGCCCTTTCCTTGTGGCCGGAGCTCGAAAACTACGCAGCTGAACTGCTGGAACACTATCCCCCACCGGTCCAGGGCACTCATCGCCTGGTACTCGCCGGCGGGCGCATCCGGCTGACACTGTTTTTCGGCGATGTGCTGGAAGCCTGGCGCGAACTCGACTTCCAGGCGGATGCCTGGTTTCTCGATGGCTTCGCCCCGGCCGGAAATCCCCGCATGTGGGACGAAGCGGCGATCACAGCACTGAGAAAGCACAGCCGCCCTGGCACCACGATCGCCACTGCCACTTCGGCGGGCGACGTGCGCAGGCTGCTGGTGAACGCCGGATTCTCGTTATGGGAAACACCCGGATTCGCCAGCAGGCCGGAGATGCTCGCCGGAGAGCTTCCCATGGCCCCGGACGTGCCTGCCCGGGAGTGCACCACATCCCCCCGCTCCATCGCCATCATAGGCGCAGGCGTAGCCGGTAGCCTGCTGGCTCGCAACCTCGCCGAGCGTGGCCTTGAGGTGACACTGATAGACAAGGCATCGGACGCGGGAACAGCCGCATCCGGCAACTACCAGGGCGCCCTGTACGTGAAGCTCGGCGTGGAGTTCAACGATCAGGCAAAACTTGGACTGAGTTCATTGCTGTTCAGTCAGCGCTATTACGCTCAATCCGGCAGCGATTGCTGGCATCCGACCGGCCTTATCCAGCTGGCCTACAGCGACGTGGAAGCCGACCGACAGGCCCGATTCACTGCACGCAACGATTACCCATCGGCTGTACTCCGCTCCGTCGATGCCACTGAGGCCACCCGATTAGCCGGCATCCCGCTTCAAAGCGGAGGCCTCTGGTTTCCCCACAGTGGCTGGCTGGAGCCAGGCAGGCTGTGCCGCTCGCTGGCAAGCCACCCACGGATACACCACTGTTTCGGCTTTGATGTGCACCGGCTGACTCCCTGCAATGGCAAGTGGCACATCGCAGGAAACGGTGAGCAGGATGTGGTTGCCGACCGGGTGGTGATCTGTGCCGGACACCTCAGCCCGAACTTGATACCGCTGCGCAACGAATTCCGCTTCCGGACCATTCGTGGCCAGGTTTCCCATTTACCGGCATCCTCACTTAACAACCCCGCCGTAGTGCTCTGCGGGCCGGGATACATCAATCCTGCTTACAAGGGTATAGCGCTGACAGGCGCAAGTTTCGATCTTCACGATCACTCGCCGGCGCTTTCTGCTGAAAGCCACCGCGAAAATCTCTCGATGCTGACGTCCATGGTGCCTGCTGCACTCAACAGCGCGGCAGAGCAGCCAGACCCGGCCCTGCTTGAGGGAAAAGTGGGATTTCGCTGCACAACCCACGATTACCAGCCGGTTGCCGGTCCCCTTACAGACCCGGCAGGCCGCCCCCTTGAAGGCATTGACCTGTTTACCGGGCTGGGCAGCAAAGGGCTTAGCTACGCGCCACTGCTGGCGGAGTATCTGGCCGACCGGATCACCGACCAGCCACAGTGCCTTCCAGCTTCCCTGGCCCGGCGGGTGGCGACCCAACGCTGCCACAAGCGGGAAATACCGCAATCGGAAACTATTAGCGCCTGAAGGAATCCAACATCCGGCCGATAACCTGAAAAGGCCCTGTTATTACCGGAGCACAGCATTATGTCCATTCATGTCAGTGAGCCCGGCCGCCCGATCGGTACACGCCTTCCGGAGGTATTTCGGGGCCGCCGCGTGGACAACGTCACAGAACTGACGGAATCCCACAACATCGATATCAGCCACAGCGACACGACCGATGCCGAGTTTCAGCTGGCAGCCAGGTCCGGCCGTCATCGTGCGCTTGAGGAATACGGTGCTGCCGCAGCCGGGGAGCCCAAAGAACGGCGAGCGTATCTGCCGGTTTCCCAGATCTGCACACCGGCTCTGTTTTCGTTGCCTGCCACTGCCACTGTGGCCGACGCACTGGATACCATGGAAGAAAACGGTATCCATCACATTGTCATTTCCGCCGAGGGCAACGTGGCAGGGCTTGTGGATCTGAGATGGCTGCTGGCCTGGCTGCACCAATCCGGCGCCAATGCTCTGGGTTCCGGTTTTTTGAATATCGAGTTACCCGCGTTCCTGACCGCCTCTCCGGAAACCGATGCACATCAGCTGGCCAGGCTGATGCTCGCCCACCAGCTCAATGCTGCACTGGTCATCGATGAAACCGGCCAGCCTTCCGGCATCGTAACGAGTACTGATTATCTCCGGCTTTACGCCAGCGCAGGCAGGCACGAGGGCAGCGTGTAGGGAGGCAGCCTGACAATCCCTCAGTGCAGTGAGCGCCCTTCCCCCGTAAACAGTCGCACTTCCCAGCGGTCTGAGGTCGCGCCGGATACTTTGACGAGCGCTATTATTTCATCGTCCCGGTAGTTTTCGAGGCGGACAATCCCGGCGTCTTCGCTGCCAACGGACACCTGCTTCCGCCACTCGCGACTGCTGTCCGTCTCCTCGCCGTCTTCTTCTCCGTCACTGCTTTCTTCACTGAGGGAGATCCGGGCGATAATCGGCTGAACCAGGCTATTACCCGCACTGGCGACGAAGTCACCGTTGGTGCTTCCCGCTACCAGGATGTCCTCTTCGTAGGTTATGACCGCGTTCAGAACTTCCTTCGAAGCGTCATCCTGGTCGTTGAACGTAAATCCCCGGGTGACATCCCCGACAACCGTGTAGGACAGGACAAATCCGGCCTGGCTGTTTAGCTGGCTGCGCTCCAGTGAGTGGTCACCCTCATCCGAGTCGACCCGGTAGTCGCCATCACTGTTCCCAACCAGCCACACGTTATTGATGCCATAGATGCCATCGGCAAGCGTTTCATTGCCTGTGGTGCCACGTTGATTCACAGTGATATCGCTGTCCCCGCTGCTGGCAATGTAAAAGAAAGCATCCTCGCCACCTTTCTGGGGCTGCCCCATGACCGCGCCGGCCGAGCTGCCCAGCAGTAGCGGACTGCTGGTTTCGGCACTGCCGCCAACGACGGTTTCATCATGGCCAGCCGAACCAACCTGTCTGGTCCAGGCCTCTTTCGGAGTCAACAAATCGCCATCTTTTTCGGTATCAATGCGCTGAATAAAGCTGTCGACGCCACCGGCTGCAGACTCGCCCGGCCACTGGCCACTGGTCTCGCCGGCATTAACAACGAAGCCGGTGTCCCGATCGATCCCGGTCCACCGCGGGATATCATCACCGGAGGTTCCGGTAACCGTCTCCCATACCGGTACATAACTGTCCGGGTCCTGTGCCGTATCAAAGAAATACAGCTGGGTATGAACGTCGATACCATTGCCGCCGGGGTCGCCGGATTCAGTCTGCTCGCTGCCGAACGACACCACGAACTCATAGCGGGTAACGTCATCGCCGCCTTCTTCCACCTCGCGTTCCGCGAAGCCAATCACCGGAGGCGCCTGCACCGACACCGAGGCAACAGATAGCTGTTGCTCCGTCATATCACCCTTCTGGGTGTAGATTCGAACCCAGGGCCGGTTGCTATCGTCGGCGCGATAACCGGCCACGAAAAGCCGGCCGTTGTGCCCGATCGCTGTATCGGTGGGAATAAAACCATTTTCCGTGCCGACATCAAGCGGCGATGTCAGTTCATTGATATTGACCCGCAACTTGTCAGCATCAGCAGACGCGGCAAAGTCTTCCCGTCCGGCCTGGTAGCGTTCATCGAGGCCAAGCAAAATGAAACGGTCGTTCTCGAGCTGGCCATTGGTGTAGGTCTCCGGCACCCTGATACGAAAGCGGACTTCATCCGTGCGCACGCCGAACTCCAGAATGTCCTTCTCGACCCACTCGCCAGAAAGGTCACGAACCTCAATAAAAAAGTCTTCTCCGAGCACTGCTTGCGAATCATCGTCCTCGCCCAGTTTTACGCTGTAGGTACCCAGGCGTTCCCCACTGATGAGCGCACGGTACTCACGGGTCTGCCCGACGTTAATAGCATCACGGGTACCACCGGCCACAGTTTCCAGGCGCACAGCGGGTTCATTGTCCTTGATGCGAAGCAGTTCCCTGACCCCGGAATTGGAACTGCCCAGCCCTGCCAGCCCGGAACGCACTTCGGTCAGCCTCATGTTCAGGGTTTCGAGGGGCTCGGCCTCGGTATCTTCGATTACCTCAAGCCGTATGTAACACTCGGTGATACCCGGTTCGAGGGTAATCACGCCCCTGGACAGAAAGCCTTCATCCCCGGGTTGGTACTCAAGATACGAAGGCACAGGCATTGCTGCTTCACTGCCGTTACCCAGACCGACAATATCCTTACCGATAATGGCTTCGTTATCGTTCGCAGCCCCATTTTCGCAACGTTGGTGCGGTGCCTCGAAGCCGTCATCACAGCGTTGGGGATTGAAGCTGGAGTCCAGCTCGAAAGCCACCGCCACGCGAGTAACCGAAGGCTGGTCCAGCAGAACACGCACCAGTACCGGGTAGGTATCCCTGGTCAACTGCTTGGTTCCAGATACAGTACCATCGTCGCGATAGGTATTGATCTCGTAGGTATGGCTGCCGGTCTCACCCAATTCCGGCGCTTCGCAGCGGTTATCTCTTTCTTCGGGAACCTCCGCTGCCTCACCTTCGGTGAAATCCTCCACCGACAGGCTCAGAACATTTTCCTGCACTTCTATTTCAAATGACTGTGATCCTGATGCCCGGCCATCGTTGGCAACAAGCGTGATGTTCTCCGTAGTGCCAAGGTCATCGCGCTCGCGATTGCCACCTGTCAGCCCCGGAACTCCCCGCATGATCACACCTTGCCGGGCCTTGTTGCTGGTATCTTCCAGAGCCAGCCAGGAGGGCGCATTGGTGAGGGAGTAATCGAGTATGTCATCGCTGTCGAAGGCGCCAAAATTATAGGCGTACTCCACACCCAGGTAGGCATCGGCTGGTGGCACGCCGAGAATGATCGGATCATCCGCATCCTGTTCGGTTTTACAACCGGCAACGGCCACGACAAACAGGGACAACAGGGCCAGAAAGCCTGCCCGGGGGGAAAAGCGGGGTAACGAATCGGCGCGCATGAAAAAGTCCGTTTCAGAGCATTGTTTTTATGGGTGCTTTACACACCGTTACAGAACAATCTCATGGTAATCAATTTCCCGGAGGTGGGATCTGCGCGAGTTCTCAGATTCTGATCACGGTCTGATCATAGCGGACACCGTGGTTTCAGCCTTCGATGCCATGGGTTGCAAGAAAGTCGGTAAAGGCCTGCTCGTCCATGACCGGCACTTCCAGACTCTCTGCCTTGGTGAGCTTTGACCCCGCCGCCTCACCGGCGACAACACAGGCGGTTTTCCGGGAAACACTTCCGGCTACTTTCGCACCGAGCGACTCGAGCCTGGCCTTGGCCTCATCCCGCGTCATACCAGACAGCGTGCCCGTCAGCACCCAGGTTTCCCCTTTCAGGGGTTTCTCGGCCGCGGTTATTTCCTCGCTCTGCCACTCTACCCCGGTGTCTCTGAGCGCCTGAATGGTTTCCTGATTGTGGGGCTGATCAAAGAAACTGCGGATATGGCCGGCGACAATCGGGCCCACATCGGGGACGGACTGCAAGGTTTCCTCATCAGCCTCGCTGATGGCTTCAAGCGTGCCAAAGTGACTGGCCAGGCCCTTGGCGGTGGCCTCACCAACCTCCCGAATACCGAGCGCATAAACAAACTTCCACAACACCGGATGCCTGGAGCGATTGATAGCGCTGATCAGGTTGCCGGCCGACTTCTCCCCCATCCGGTCCAGGCCAGTCAGGTCGGATTTCTTCAGCAGATAGAGGTCGGCAACGGTATTCACCAGCTCCCGGTCCACCAGAATGTCTATCCACTTGTCGCCCAGGCCCTCGATATCCAGTGCCTTGCGCGAGGCGTAGTGGCGAATGGCTTCCTTGCGCTGGGCCGGACAGAACAGCCCGCCGGAACAGCGGGCCACAGCCTCACCCTCTATCTGCACAACATCGGACTGGCAAACCGGGCAGGATCGCGGCAGCTCGACAACCCGGGCGTTGTCCGGGCGCTTTTCGGGAACCACCTTCACGACCTGGGGAATCACGTCACCAGCCCGGCGAACAAATACGGTATCGCCAATGCGGGCATCCAGTCGGCGGATCTCATCCATATTGTGAAGCGTGGCGTTGCTGACCGTAACACCGCCTACAAACACCGGTTTAAGGCGGGCAACCGGGGTAATGGCACCGGTTCGCCCCACCTGGAACTCCACGTCTTCTATGACAGTGAGCTCTTCCTGGGCCGGAAACTTGTGGGCAATGGCCCAACGCGGCGCACGGGACACGAAGCCCAGCTCTTGTTGCAGGGCCAGACTGTTTACCTTGAAAACAATCCCGTCGATCTCATAAGGCAGGCTGGCGCGCTTGCCCATCAGATCGTCATAGGCTTTCAGACAGGCTTCTACCCCTGTGGCCTTGCGCATCTCCGGGTTTATGCGGAACCCCCAGGTTTTTACCTGTTGCAGCCCCTCCCAGTGTGTTGGCGGTAAACGGCTCTCATCCTCCAGCGCAACGCTGTAGGCGCACATTTCCAGTGGACGGCGTGCCGTCACCGAGGGCTTTTTCTGACGCAGGCTGCCGGCCGCAGCATTGCGGGGGTTCACGAAGGTTTTCTCGCCGCGGTCGGCCAGCCGTTTGTTAAGGGACTCAAACCCTGCAAGGGGCATATAGACCTCTCCGCGCACCTCCACAAGCTCCGGCACCGACTTGCCGCGGAGCTTCAACGGTACCGAAGGAATGGTCCGGATGTTCGCGGTAATGTCCTCACCGGTGTAGCCATCGCCCCGGGTGGCAGCGCGGGTAAGAATGCCGGATTCATAATGCAGACTGACCGCAAGGCCGTCCAGTTTTGGCTCGCACACGTATTCGATGTCTTCGGTGGATTTCAGACGGTCTTTGACCCGGCGGTCGAAATCCCTCAGTTCCTCTTCGCTGAATGCGTTGTCGAGGGACAGCATCGGAATCCGGTGCACCACCTCGTCAAAGGTGGTTTCCCCCTGTGCGCCCACGCGACGTGTGGGTGAGTCCGGGGTAACAAGATCCGGGTGTTGGGCTTCCAGTTCCTGCAGTTCGCGAAACAGGCGATCGTACTCTGCGTCCGGCACCCGGGGATCATCCAGAACATAATACTGATAATTGTGTTCAGTGAGGATGTCCCGGAGTTCTTCGGCCCGGCTGATCACGTCGGGGGTGGCGTTGGTCATTTTCGGGGGGATCGTTGCTTGCGTTCAAATTCACGAATGCGCTGACGGCAGTGCTCGATGGTCTGCGGGGTCATCACGCTGCGCCGCTCATCTTTCAGTTCGCCACCCAGGTTGCGTACCACACACTGCGCGGTTTCCAGCATGAACTCGAAAGCCTGCATGGAGTTGGTCGGTCCGGGCATACTCATGAAAAAGCTGATGCCCGGCGTGGAAAGCTCGGGCATGTCTTCCGGCTTGAAGGTGCCCGGCTCCACGGCGCTGGCAACGCTGAACTGGACAGGACTGGTTGTGTCGGTCTGCTCGTGCCGGTGATAGATGTCCATGTCACCGTGTTCAAGACCACAGGCCTCAAACAGTGCCTTGAGGCGGGTTCCGGTGAAATTCTGCTCGCTCTTCGCCAGTACATTGATGACCACCACTTCCCGGGCTTCAGGGCGGTTTGCGCCGGCCAATGGCTGACCTGAGCTGCGGACCGCCTGATCGCGACGGGCAGTATCCTCCTCCACTTCGGTAGTCACCATGGGGGGCACGGACTCGCCCTGATCTTTGCTCTGCTGCCGAGGCTCATCGGATCTGTCTCTGTCAACAACCCTGGGTTCTCCGATAATACCGTCATCTGCTTCAGGCATTTCCGGTTCATCGTCGACCGCACCCCACCCGGTATCTGACTGGAACGAGCCGCTGTCGGTGTCACCGGCGGCAAAATCCTCCGCCGTCTCTTCCGGCGCAGCTTCGTCTTGCGTCTCATCCCTGGTGCTGGAAACTATCGGGCGGGTAGGCTTCTGTTGCGGCTTCGCAAAACGGCTTTTTTCCGGTTTTACATAGCCGCGTTCTTCCAGGGTATCGCGGGAAATGGTACGGGCCCCGCCATTGGGGAGTTCGGGATTGAAGTCCTTGTCGAGCGGGGAGTCGTCAAGGTCATCCGCCCCCATGCCGGAGGAAATGGCAATCGATTCCTTGCGGGCGCGCCGCATGCGGCGTAACCCGTCAATCACAATACCCAGAATAACCAGGATACCGATGGCAATTAACCATTCCCTAAGAGACATATTGGTGCTGTCCTGTTTGCAGATCAGATATCGTTGCTACTCTAAGAAAAGCCTGTAATGAATACAACGCAAACACAGGCCAGATGGCGTTTTTGTCATCTTTGCACGAACATTGACCGACGGGCATGATGTCAGGCTTCCACCAATGCGGTCGCCTCTTCCACATCCACCGATACCAGTCGTGAACAGCCCTGCTCATGCATGGTAACACCCATTAACTGATCGGCCATTTCCATGGCGATCTTGTTGTGGGTAATGTAGATGAACTGTACCTGTTTTGACATTTCCTTCACCAGGTTGGCATAACGTCCCACGTTGGCGTCGTCCAGGGGCGCGTCCACCTCGTCCAGCATACAGAACGGAGCCGGATTGAGCTGGAAAATCGAAAACACCAGCGCAATCGCCGTCAGCGCCTTTTCACCACCGGAAAGCAGATGGATCGTGCTGTTTTTCTTGCCCGGCGGCCGGGCCATTATCGCCACGCCGGTTTCCAGCAGATCTTCACCGGTCAGCTCCAGATAGGCATTGCCGCCCCCGAATACTTTCGGAAACAGAGCCTGCAGGCCTCCGTTCACCTGATCAAAGGTTTCCTTGAAGCGCTGACGGGTTTCCCGGTCGATCTTGCGGATAGCCGTGTCCAGTGTTTCCAGGGCTTCCATCAGGTCTTCGTGCTGGCTGTCCAGGTAGGTCTTGCGTTCACTCTGTACCTGGTACTCCTCGATGGCAGCCAGATTAATGGCGCCCAGGCGCTGAATCCGTGAGGCAAGCTTTTCCAGCTCTTCGGCCCAACCCTTCTCGCTGGCGTCCTCCGGCAAGGTCGACAGGACTTCCTGCAGGCGGACATCCAGCTCTTCAAGCTGCTCCAGGTGGTTGCCGGCGCGGATTTCCAGTGCCTGGGACTCCATCTTCAGCTTTTCCAGATCGGCCCTGACATCCTGGATGGTATGTTCTATGCGGCTGCGTCTTTGTTCCCTCTCACGCACCTCCTGATCGATTTCTTCAAGCGCATCCCGGGCGACGCCCAGTTTTTCCTCTTCAGCGAGACGACGGTCCAGCAACCCTTCCAGCTGCATCTGCAGGTCTTCAATGGGCTCTTCCGCGTTTTCGCGGCTTTCCCGAAGGATGTCCAGACGTTCATCGATTCGCTCTTTCTGCAGCTGCGTGCGCTCGATGGTCTGGTGCAGGCCGTCTCGCTGGCTGTTCAGGGACTGTAACTGGAGCTGCAACTGATGGGCATGGTCGCGATCATGCCGGGCCTCCTGGCGCAGCCGGTCCAGGTTTTCGCGCAGCAGATCCCGGCGTTCGAGCAAGCGCTCTTTCTCTTCGTCAGAATCTTCTGTGGAAGCGAGCGCCTGCTGCCATTCTTCCCGGGTTTCCTGCAGTTGTTCCTGCTGCTCTTCCAGGTTCATGGACACATCCGCAAGATCGTCGCGGATGCGCTGCAGGCGGGCATCAATCTGTTCCGCACGGGCTTTCAGGCCACTGATTTTTGACGACAGCGTGGCCAGCTCCCGGTCGGCAGCCGCGAGGCGGGCCTGGGCTTCGTCCCTGGCAGCTTCCGCCCGCTCGGATCGTTCCAGCAAGCGGTCCAGATTATCCGTCGCGATTTCCAGGGCAGCCTCTGCCTGCTCCAGCTCCTCTGCCAGTGCGGTGACCTTTTTCTGGCGCTCAATCACGCCAACCTGTGCGGCATCGGAATCCGGCATCAGGATCCAGTCAGCCGACAGCCACGCGCCCTCGCGCGTAATAATGCTCTTGCCCGGCGCCAGCGTGCTTTGGCAACCAAGGGCTTCCTCCATGGTCTCCGCTGTCTCCACCAGCGCGAGCACGGACGCCATACCACCGGCACCGGTTACTTTGCCGGCAAGCCCTTCTGATGGCCCGGTACTGCCTGATTCACTGCTTACCAACGCCAAGCCACGGGGGGCAGCGGCCATCTCCGATTGCACGGAACCCAGGCCCGGAACGCTGAGCCCCTGGGTGAACCGGCCGATCACCTGCTCTACCGCAAATTCCCAGCCATCCTCGATCCGGAGCTGCCTGGCCAGCCGCGGGCTGTTGCTCAGACCCCGCTCATTCAGCCACGCCTGCAGGGCATCGTCGTGGCCGCCCATCTGTTCGTCCAGCAATGCCTGCTGGGATTCCAGTGATGCTCTCAGGCTCTGGACCTGTTGGCGAGCGTCGGTTGTTGCCTGTTCGGCATCCCGCTGCTGGTGGCGCGCTTCCTGGAGCTCATCCTGAACTGTTTCGATTCGCTCCGAGGCTTCTTCCCGCTGCAATTCCAGGGTTTCCTGCTGTTCAAGGAAGTCATCCAGTTCAGCGCGGTCAAGCTGGCTCTCAAGCAACTCCTGCTCGTCTTTGAGTCTTTGCTGACGGGTCAGTAGTTGTTCAATCGCGTTTTCCAGAGAGCGTATACGGGACTGCGCCAGTTCCGCCTGCCGACGGGAATCTGCCGAACGGGCACTGAAGTCCTCCCAGTTGTGCTGCCAATCACTCATGGCATCTTCGGCACTCTGAAGCTTTTCGCCGGACTCCTCGGATTTCAGCGTCAACGCCTCCTGCTCAGGCTCCAGCATATCCAGGTCTGCCTGAATGCCGGACAGCTTTTCCTGGTCCTGCTCCAGCTCACGGGCCAGTTCGCGCTGGTTGGCCATGGCCTGGTCCAGTTCTGCGGCCGTCTGCCGGCTGCGTTCACGCTGGTGTTCCAGGCTCTGTTCGATGCGGGCTATGTCGGCACCGGCTTCGTAATAGCGGGCCTGGGCCCTGTTGAAGTGCTCGTTCCGCTCCTGATGGCTTCCCCGCAGGGATTCCAGGGAGGTTTCCAGACCGACACGCTCAGATAGTTGCTTTTCCAATTCCAGTTCGGTATCGCGGATGCGGGAGCGCCAGGTTTGCAGGTCCTTGTCCAGGGTCTGCCAACGCAGCACTGTCAGCTCGGCTTTCTTCTGGCGCTCTTCCTGCTTGTAGGCCTTGTACTTTTCGGCCGCCTGAGCCTGTCGCTCCAAGTGCTGCAACTGGCGCCCCAGCTCTTCCCGCAGATCGGTCAGGCGCTCGAGGTTCTCCTGAGTCCGGCGTATGCGACTCTCGGTTTCCTTGCGGCGCTCCTTGTACTTGGAGATGCCCGCCGCCTCTTCGATATACACCCGCAGTTCCTCAGGCTTCGCTTCAATCAGCCGGGAAATCATGCCCTGCTCGATGATGGCGTAGCTGCGCGGACCCAGGCCGGTGCCCAGAAACAGATCGGTGATGTCGCGGCGACGGCATTTGGAGCCGTTGAGGAAGTATTCCGACTGACCTTCGCGTGAGACCCGGCGCCGGACCGAGATTTCGTTGAAGCGAACGAATTCACCGGGCGCGGAGCCGTCGCTGTTATCGAAGACCAGCTCGATCGACGCCTGGCCGACGGGCTTGCGGGCACTGGAGCCGTTGAAAATGACGTCCGACATGGACTCACCACGGAGGTACTTGGCAGAACTTTCACCCATGACCCAGCGCACGGCATCAATGATATTGGACTTGCCACAGCCGTTGGGGCCCACGACCGCGGTCATGTTGGAGGGAAAGGGTACCGTGGTCGGGTCCACGAAAGACTTGAAACCGGACAGTTTGATGGATTTCAGGCGCATGTCAGGTGCTCACCTCTTCCCTGAGAATACTCAATACCTGTTGGCGCTGATGCTCACCAAATTCGCAGATTGCCTGTTCCAGGCCGGGGGAATCACCGCGGACTGCGGCGTCAGCAAGCAGCCTGAAAAAGCGACCGGTTTCCTCCAGCTCGTCCCGGAAGTTCTCGAGGGCGACAAAATAGGTACGACTGATGGCGGGTCGGAAGTTTTCCAGGGTCTCTTCCAGGAACGGATTTTCCACCAGGCCGTAGGCGTATCGCATGACCCCGAACCCTGCGTCTATCACCTGCTCCGCCGCGTCGCCGCCAGAGGAGTTCAGCGCATCGATCACTGCCTGGAGTTCACGTACCTGTCCCATGACGCCGGACAACTGCTGGCCGGACCAGCGCTCAAGCACCTTGCGCCCCAACATGCACAGCAGGTCGATATAGATATCGTAGAGGCTGTTGACCAGTTCCGGGGTCAACCGGGAAACCACCGCGCCCCGGCGGGGGAAAATCTCCACCAGATGGCGGCGCTGCAGAATTAACAGGGCTTCGCGCACAGAGCCGCGGCTGACGTTGAGTTCTCCGGCTACCTTGAGCTCCTGGATCCGTTCGCCCGGCCTGAGATCACCGGTCACAATTCGCTGCCCGATGTGCTGGGCTATCTGCTCGGAAAGACTTTCGGGGGCCTGAAACCTCATAAAGTTCGTCGCTCACTCGCTACTGGCAGCAAAGAATAAGCGCAGAAGTTTACCACAGGCACAGGCAAGCCCAAGGCCCTTGTCCGACATTTTAACGATCCGGTTGCCCCGGCAAATCACTGCCGGTTTGTTGACACACTGTTCACTTTCACCGCCAAAATATCTATAAATCACGTTATGACTAATTTTCATCTGTTTGTTTTTATTGCTTATTACTATACTGGCCAATTATTTGCTTAGAGTAGAAAAAATCTATTTAACAGGTCGCGTAGAGTGAAAAATATCCCCAGGATCAACAAGTCCGGACCTCAACCCCAGAAGCTGGCAGCGCTCAGGCAGGCTCACCGGGAGTGGAGTGAGTCCCCGGACGTTCTTACCCGACTGACCCGCAGGCTTTCGACAACACTCAACCTGGAAACCCAGCTGGCCATTCTGGCCGAAGAACTCAGCTCTGTGGTGCCCTTCGACTGCATGAACTATCGGCACCAGATAGCCGCCCGCGAATTTGTGTATGCCACCGGTATGGGTGGGCCTCATCGTTGTGATTATCGGCTCAACCTGGAGGGTAGTTTTTACGGGACCGTCTCGTTCAGCCGGCGCCAGAAATTTACCGAACAGGAACTGGAGGGCATTGAACTGATGCTGGCTGCGGCCATCTGCCCGGTTCGCAATGCCTGCCAGTTCATCGCCATCGAACAGGCCGCACTGACAGACTCCCTGACCGGGGTACCCAACAAGCGGGCCATGGACGAGGTTCTGGCGCGCGCATGCTCCCTTGGAGACCGCCATGGAGATACCTATTCACTGATTCTGTGTGATCTGGACCACTTCAAGGACGTTAACGATCAACACGGCCACGTAGTGGGAGATCACATCCTGAAGCTGGCAGCAGCTGAGCTGGAAAAGGCGGTGCGGAATTCGGACAGCGTTTATCGCTTCGGCGGTGAGGAATTTGCCATCCTCCTGCCTCATACAGACGAATGCCATGCCCGGGCCGTTGCCGACCGGATTCTCGAGTATATCAGGAGCATTTCCGTGAACTGTGGTGATGTCGATGTGTCGGTCACCACCAGTTGTGGTGTTGCCCAGCGCCTTCCTGATGAAAGCGCTGATCAATGGCTGGCCCGCGCCGACGAAGCCCTGTATCGGGCGAAAGACCATGGCCGTAACTGCACCCGGGTTTTCGCCGTTATCGGAAACTGATTATCGCTTCGGCGATTTGCGGGTTGGCGGCTTGCGGGCCGGTTTCTGATCAGGACCTGAGCTATCAACCTGCCAACGGGGATTGCCGGATTTCCGCGGTGCGGAACTTGGCTGCTTCCGACGCTGTCGATCATGAATCTTCTGCTCAGAGGGCGTTTTCGCTGGGATCTCAACCGGCTTCAGATCCACCGACTTGCTGAGTGAGTCTACCGCCTTCTGGTCCAGTTCTTCCCATTTGCCAACCGTCAGTCGGCTGGGCAGGAAGATCGGCCCGTAGCGTACCCGCTTGAGACGACTGACACGAACGCCCTGGGACTCCCACAGCCGCCGAACTTCCCGGTTACGTCCTTCCAGCAGGGTGACGTGGAACCATTGGTTGATCCCCTTGCCGCCGGCTTCCGTGATGTCGGAGAATTTCGCCATGCCATCATCCAGCAAGACACCCTCTGAAAGCCGCTTGATCATGGCTTCGTCCACCTCACCAAACACCCTCACCGCGTATTCACGATCAATCTGGCGAGAGGGGTGCATCAACCGGTTTGCGAGTTCGCCGTCGGTGGTGAACAGCACCAGTCCGGTGGTATTGATATCAAGGCGGCCGATCGCAATCCAGCGATGGTCACGAAGCCTTGGCAGGCTGTCGAAAACGGTCGGGCGGCCTTCCGGGTCCCGTCGTGTGGTCACTTCACCTTCCGGCTTGTTGTAAATCAGCACACGCCGGAGCACTTCGGCACCGGCAGTGATATCAAGTCGCTTGCCATCCAGTTCAATACGATCACTGACCGACGCTTTCTGCCCTGGTGCCACCGGCTGTCCATTAACCACCAGACGCCCGGCCTCAATCCAGCCCTCGACTTCCCGGCGTGACCCTACACCGGCTCTGGCCAGCAACTTCTGAATGCGTTCCGGGGCGGAAGCTGTGCTTTCTTCCGGCTGTTTCTTTTCCGGCTTTCGGGGGCGATCTGCCGCCATGAATCTGTCCTTAACAAGTGGCTGATGCCGACGGCATCAGTGAAGTGTCTGCCCTGGGGAGGACTCCGGAGAGGTTTCCCCGTCGTCGTCACCAGTTTCTCTGGCGGGAGATTCAAATTCGATCTCCGCCTGTATGTTCTTCTCGATTTCCCGACCTATTTCTTCCAGATCCCGGATTTCGGAAAGTGGGGGCAGCTGGTCAAGCCCCTCCAGGTTGAAATAATCCAGGAACTGTTTGGTGGTGGCATACATCGCCGGCCGGCCAGGCACATCCCGATGCCCGACCACCCGCACCCATTCACGCTCAAGCAATGTGCGAACGATGTTGCTGCTGACAGTTACACCACGGATATCCTCAATTTCACCCCGGGTAATGGGCTGGCGATAGGCCACCAGCGCCAGCGTTTCCAGCAATGCCCGGGAATAACGCTGGGGCTTCTCCTCGAATAACCGCCCTACCCAGGGCGCGTATTCTTCCCTGACTTGCAGCCGATACCCGCTGGCCACTTTCTTCAGCTCAAAGCCCCGCCCCTGGCAGGATTGCTCCAGCAGCACCAGCACATGTTCCATGATCTGGCGGGCCGGGCGCTCGTCTTCTTCAAACAGTTCCCGCAACTGCTCTACCGACATCGGTTTGCCTGCAGCAAGCAGGGCCGCTTCGGTAATCGCCTGAATCTTTTTGAGGTTTTCTTCGTTCATGGTTCCACTACCAGGTATCGGATTTCACGATGCCAGACTGTCAACGGGACGCTCTGGCCCTGACATGAATCGGGCCGAGAACTTCGGCCTGTACCACCTCGATGAGCTGCTCCTTGACCAGTTCAAGAGTCGCCAGAAAGCTGACGACAACACCCAGTCGCCCTTCTTCCGGTGTGAACAGACTCTCGAACGTCACGAACTGGTCATCCCGCAACACCGACAGGATCGCCGACATGCGCTCGCGGGTGGACAGCCGCTCTTTCTCAACGTGGTGGCTGGTGAACAGGTCCGCCCGTTTCAGTACACCCTGGAGTGCCAGCAGAATTTCCCGCAGGTCCACATCCGGATGCGGCTGGCTGGAGGGCATTTTCGGCAATGCCGCCGAGCCCGTAAAATTGTCCCGTTCCAGCCGCGGCATCTGGTCAATGTCTTCGGCCGCCTGCTTGAAGCGCTCGTACTGCTGCAAGCGGCGGATCAGCTCGGCCCTGGGATCAATCTCCTCTTCATCCTCGGTTTCCTGCCGCGGCAGCAGCATCCGGGATTTGATCTCCGCCAGGGTGGCCGCCATCACCAGGTATTCTGCAGCCAGCTCAAACCGCATGGCTTCCACGGCGCCAATGTAATCCATGTACTGCTTGGTGATTTCGCTGACATCGATATCCAGAATATCCATGTTCTGGCGCCGGATAAGGTACAACAACAGGTCCAGCGGCCCTTCAAACGCTTCCAGGAATACCGCAAGAGCATCAGGTGGTATGTACAGGTCACGTGGCAGGTCAACCACCGGTTTACCGGAGACCCGTGCCAGCGGCGCCTGCTCAGCGGCCGAAACGGGTGTTTCCACCCCCTCCTCAGCCGCTGTGTTGCCTGCGGTATCGTCTGTCATGGTGTCTCCAGAGTCGTCATCACCGATGCTCAGCGGTAGCTCAGCCCCATGGCCGCACGGACTTCCTCCAGGGTATCCCGCGCCGCGTCCCGGGCATGCTCACAGCCTTCTTCAATAATGGCGTGAACCAGGTCCGGATTGCTCTCATACTCCCGGGCACGCTCATGCAGCGGGCGCTGCTCCTCGATAATCGAATCAATCAGTGGCTTCTTGCATTCCAGGCAGCCAATGCCCGCGCTGCGGCATCCGGTTTGCACCCATTCCTGGGTATCCGTATCGGAATACACTTTGTGCAGTCCCCACACCGGGCACTTTTCCGGTTCGCCCGGATCCGTCCGGCGCACACGCTGCGGGTCGGTCTGCATGGTGCGGACCTTCTGGGCAACGCTGTCCGGGTCCTCTCGCAGGCCGATGTAGTTGTTGTAGGACTTGGACATCTTCTGGCCATCCAGACCCGGCATCTTCGATTCCGGTGTCAACAATGGCTGAGGCTCCGGAAGGATCACCTTGCCGCCGCCTTCAATGTAGCCGTAAAGCCGCTCGCGATCTCCCAGGGAGATATTCTGCTGTTCCTTGAGCAGGGCCCTGGCAGTTTCCAGCGCCTCCATATCGCCTTCTTCCTGGTAGCGCTTCTTCAGAGTGCGGTAGAGCTTTGCATTCTTCTTGCCCATCTTGACGATGGCGCCCTCCGCCTGCTCCTCGAACCCCGGTTCACGACCATAGAGGTGATTGAAGCGACGGGCAATTTCCCGGGTGATCTCCACGTGGGATACCTGGTCCGCGCCTACCGGCACCCGCCCTGCCCGGTACATGAGAATGTCGGCGCTCTGCAGCAACGGGTAACCCAGGAAACCATAGGTGGCCAGGTCTTTCTCCCGCAGCTTTTCCTGCTGATCCTTGTAGGTGGGGATACGCTCAAGCCAGCCCAGAGGTGTGATCATCGACAGCAGCAGGTGCAGTTCGGCATGCTCTGGCACCTTGGACTGGATGAACAGGGTGGACGAACCTGGGTTAACACCCGCCGCCAGCCAGTCAATCACCATATCCCAGACGCTCTCCTGGATACCGCTGGGATCGTCGTAGTTTGTGGTCAGCGCGTGCCAGTCCGCGACAAAGAAGAAGCACTCGAATTCATGCTGGAGTTTTACCCAGTTCTTCAGAACACCGTGATAATGGCCAAGGTGCAACTTGCCGGTGGGACGCATGCCGGACAAAATCCGTTGCTGGGAATCGACAGAACTCAAAGCATGAACTCCTTCTGTTTATAGGAAACAGCCATCATATTGCAGGCTGACCGGGCATTATAGTCTTATGTGCCCCCCGGCGTTAAGGTACCTTTCAAAAACCTGCCACCGGTGGCTGAAAACAAAAAGCCCCCGGCAGTCCGCAAGGCAGACCCGGGGGCTTTCTTTGAACCGGCGGTATTTTACCAGCCAGTCACTTCTTTCAGCGCCTTGCCAATTTCGGCCAGGCTACGCACGGTCTTGACACCGGCGTCGTTCAGGGCAGCAAACTTCTCGTCTGCCGTACCCTTACCACCGGAGATGATCGCACCGGCGTGGCCCATACGCTTGCCAGGAGGCGCTGTCACACCAGCGATGTAGGCAACCACTGGCTTGGTGACATTTTCCTTGATGAAGGCAGCGGCTTCTTCCTCGGCGGTACCACCGATCTCGCCGATCATCACGATGGCCTCGGTCTGCGGGTCGTCCTGCAGCAGTTGCAGGATATCGATGAAGTTGGAGCCCGGAATCGGGTCACCACCGATACCAACACAGCTGGACTGACCGTAGCCGAAGTCCGTGGTCTGCTTGACCGCTTCGTAAGTCAGGGTACCTGAGCGGGACACAATGCCCACTTTGCCCGGCTTATGAATATGGCCCGGCATGATACCGATCTTGCTCTCACCCGGCGTGATCACACCCGGGCAGTTCGGCCCGATCATGCGAACGCCTTTGCGATCCACATACTCTTTTGCATAGAGCATGTCGATGGTCGGGATACCCTCGGTGATGCACACAATCAGCTCGATGCCAGCGTCCGCGGCTTCGATGATGGCGTCTTTGCAGAACGGAGCCGGTACATAAATAACGGTGGCTTCTGCACCGGTCTTCTCGACCGCTTCACGCACGGTGTTGAACACCGGCAGACCAAGATGCTCGGTGCCGCCCTTTCCGGGGCTGACGCCGCCTACCATTTTGGTACCGTACTCAATGGCCTGCTCAGAATGGAAAGTACCCTGCGCGCCGGTAAAGCCCTGGCAGATAACTTTGGTGTCTTTGTTGATCAGGATGCTCATTATTTACCCCCCGCGGCTTTAACGACTTGCTCTGCCGCATCGGACAGACTGGTGGCAGCGATGATGTTCAGGCCACTGTCGGCGAGTACTTTTGTGCCCTTATCGGCATTGTTACCTTCCAGACGCACAACCACAGGAACCTTGACGCCGACGTCTTTCACGGCACCGATAATGCCCTCGGCAATCATGTCACAGCGAACAATGCCGCCAAAGATGTTAACCAGAACCGCCTTGACGTTGGTGTCAGAAAGAATGATCTTGAACGCTTCGGAAACGCGCTCTTTGGTCGCCCCGCCGCCTACGTCCAGGAAGTTGGCAGGCTGGCCGCCGGACAGCTTGATGATGTCCATGGTACCCATGGCCAGACCAGCGCCGTTAACCATGCAACCAATGTTGCCGTCCAGCGCTACGTAGTTGAGCTCCCACTTTGCCGCTTCCGCTTCCCGGGAATCTTCCTGGGAGGGATCGTGCATCTCGTGGATCTTCTTCTGGCGATAAAGCGCGTTGCCGTCAACGCCGATCTTGGCATCCAGGCAGTGCAGATCACCGGCCGGTGTAATGACCAGCGGGTTGATTTCCAGCAGCGCCAGGTCGCGGTCTTCAAACAGCTTTGCCAGGCCCAGGAAAATCTTGGTGAACTGGCCAATCTGCTTGCCTTCCAGGCCCAGCTTGAACGCCAGTTCGCGGCCCTGGTAAGGCTGTGCGCCTACCAGTGGATCAACTTCGGCCCGCAGGATCTTCTCCGGGGTTTCTTCAGCCACTTTCTCGATCTCGACACCACCCTCGGTGGACGCCATGAACACGATACGACGGCTACCGCGATCAACAACCGCGCCCAGGTACAGTTCCTGGTCGATATCGGTAAGGGACTCAACAAGAATCTTGCTGACCGGCTGGCCGTTCTCGTCAGTCTGGTAGGTCACCAGGTTCTTGCCGAGCCAGTTTTCTGCGAAGGCACGGATCTCATCCTTGCTCTTTACCAGCTTTACGCCGCCGGCTTTGCCGCGGCCACCAGCGTGTACCTGGGCCTTTACAACCCAGGCGTCGCCGCCGATTTCGTCAGCAGCAGCCACTGCTTCCTTGGGGGTATCGCAGGCAATGCCCTTGGATACTGGCAGGCCATATTCAGCGAACAGCTGTTTGCCCTGATATTCATGCAAATTCATAGTCAATGTCCCGAATTAAAAAATTCCTGGTTTGCGTTACTTCTTTTTCTTGCGGTTGGCGATGTGAATAGCACCACCAGCCACGCCCAGAGCTGCTTCGTGCACTGACTCAGACAGAGTCGGATGTGCAAAACAGGTCAGGGCCAGATCTTCGGCACTGGAACCAAACTCCATGGCGATAACGCCCTGGGCAACGATTTCAGAAGCCTGGGGACCTACCACGTGGAAGCCGAGAATCCGGTCAGTTTTCGCATCAGCGATGATCTTGACCATACCGGTTGCCGAATTTGCTGCCATGGCGCGGCCATTGGCGGCAAACGGGAAGGTACCGACATTGTATTCTTCACCTTCGGCTTTGAGCTGCTCTTCGGTCTTGCCGACCCAGGCAACTTCCGGAAAGGTGTAGACCACGTTGGGGATGCAATCGTAGTTCACCTGAGGTTTATGGCCGGCAATCCGCTCTGCGACCATGACGCCCTCTTCTGACGCCTTGTGGGCCAGCATCGGGCCACGAACCACATCACCAACGGCCCAGACACCCGGCGCTTCGGTTTTACAGGTGTCATCCACGAAAATGAAACCACGCTCATCCATCTGGACGCCAGAGTCTTCAGACAACAGGTTATCCGTATACGGACGACGGCCAACGGCAACAATCAGTTTGTCGAACTTGGCTTCCTGCTTGCCCTTGGCATCCTCATAGGTGACGTTGACCAGTTTGCGCTTCACTTCCGCACCGGTCATACGGGCACCCAGCACGA
The DNA here is from genome assembly GCF_030227115.1 of Marinobacter sp. SS13-12. Taxonomy (NCBI): domain Bacteria; kingdom Pseudomonadati; phylum Pseudomonadota; class Gammaproteobacteria; order Pseudomonadales; family Marinobacteraceae; genus Marinobacter; species Marinobacter sp. SS13-12. The sequence continues at coordinate 305,314 of NZ_JASSUA010000003.1, read as the reverse complement.
TGTTGAGGCCCTGTTTCTGGAACTGCTTCAGCGCATCCTTGGCGACTTGCTGGTCAATGGCCGGAAGGAAGGTGTCCACAGCTTCAAGTACCGTTACTTCTGCACCCAGGCGGGCCCAGACGCTACCAAGCTCCAGCCCGATGATGCCGGCACCGATAACACCAAGACGCTTGGGCACTTCGGTGAATTCCAGTGCGCCCTCGGAGTCGACAATGTGCTCACCATCAAAAGGCGCGGGCGGAATCTGGATCGGCTTGGAACCCGTAGCGATAATAACGTTATCAGCCTCATAGGTTTTGGTCTTGCCATCCTTGTCCGTCACCTCAACCTTGCGGTTGGCCATCAACTTGCCGTGACCATAGATCGGGGTAACACCATTAGCTTTGAACAGCCCGCCAATGCCACCGGTGAGCTGGTTCACGATGCCTTCCTTGCGCTCCATCATCTTGCCGATGTCCATCTTGACATCTTTTGCAATGATGCCCTGATCCGCAAAACCGTGGCTGGCCTCCTCGTACTTGTGGGAAATCTCCAGCAACGCCTTCGAGGGAATACAGCCCACATTCAGGCAAGTACCGCCGAGTCGGTTCTTGCCTTCCTTGTCGGTCCAGGATTCGATGCACGCGGTTTTCAGGCCCAGTTGCGCTGCCTTGATTGCGGCAACATAGCCGCCAGGGCCAGCGCCAATGACGATTACGTCGTACTTGTCAGACATGTTTTATCCCGTTTTCCAATTCGTTAAGTGTCGGCTCAGACGTCCAGCAGAATGCGCGCCGGATCCTCAAGCATTTCCTTGATGGCCACCAGGAACTGTACCGCTTCCTTGCCATCGATCATGCGGTGGTCATAGGAAAGAGCCAGATACATCATCGGCTGAATTTCCACCTTGCCGTTCACCGCCATCGGCCGCTCCTGGATCTTGTGCATGCCCAGAATGGCTGTCTGTGGCGGATTCAGGATCGGCGTGGAAATCAATGATCCAAAAATACCACCGTTGGTAATGGTGAAGGTGCCACCGGTCATCTCTTCGATGCCAAGCTTGCCTTCTTTGGCCTTGGTACCGTACTCAACAATCTTCTTTTCGATACCCGCAAGGCCAAGTGCATCAGTGTCGCGCAAGACAGGGACAACCAGGCCACGGTCGCTTGAAACGGCAATACCGATATCCTGATAGCCATGGTAAACCATGTCGTTACCGTCGATAGAGGCATTCACGGCAGGGAAACGCTTCAGAGCCTCGGTGGCGGCTTTCGTAAAGAACGACATGAAGCCAAGCTTGACTCCGTGACGCTTCTCGAAGCTTTCCTTGTACTGCTTGCGCAGCTCCATGACCGGCCCCATGTTCACTTCGTTGAACGTAGTAAGCATGGCGGCGGTTTGCTGGGCATTGACCAGACGCTTGGCAATGCTCGCGCGCAGACGGGTCATCGGCACACGCTTTTCAGGGCGCTCACCGGAGCCTACGTCCACCTGGGGCATATCACCGGCAGGCTTGGCCGAAGGAGCTGAAGTGGCACCTGAAGACTTGCCAGCATCTATATGATTCTGAACATCTTCCTTGGTAACACGACCATCTTTTCCAGTACCTTCAACGGCCTCCGGCTTGATGTCGTTCTCTTCTGCCAGCTTGCGGGCAGCCGGGCTAAGAATGGCTTCGCCAGAAGATTGGGCAGTGGTTTCAGACGATGTTTCAGCCGCCTCATCCTTCTTGCCTTCCTCTTTCTTGCCTTCATCCTTGGCGGCAGGCTTTGATTCGCCAGCGGCGCCTTCCTTGAACTTGCCGACCACCTCACCGCTTTCTACGGTGTCGCCTTCGCCCTTTAGTATTTCCTCAATAACACCATCAGCCGGAGCAACCACTTCGAGCACAACCTTGTCGGTTTCAATATCGACAATCAGCTCGTCACGTGAACAGGCTTCGCCAGGCTGTTTGTGCCAGGTCGCGACAGTGCCTTCTGCGACCGACTCTGGGAATACGGGGGCTTTTATTTCAGTTGACATCTCGGGTCCTTAGTTCGGTAGCTCGTCAGATTTCAAACGCGTCGTTAACCAGTTTTTTCTGCTCTTCAATGTGGACTGACATGTGTCCACAAGCCGGAGCAGCAGAAGCATCACGACCGGCGTACTGAAGATACAACTTCGGGTTTTTGCGATGCAGCGCATTACGCATATGGTGTTGGCTACAGTACCAGGCACCCTGGTTCATGGGCTCTTCCTGGCACCAGACGACATGCTTGAGCTTGGGATACAAGGCCAGAAGCTCGTCCAGATCATCTCCCGGGAACGGATACAGCTGCTCGATACGAACAATGGCAACATCATTCCGCTCGTCAGCCTTCTTACGCTCAAGCAGGTCGAAGTATACCTTGCCGCTGCAAAGAATCAGGCGATCAACCTTCTTGGGATCAGAGGGCTCTTTCTCGGGCAGCACCGTTTTGAAGGTACCAGAGGTCAGATCCTCAAGATCCGAGGTCGCCTCTTTATGCCGCAACAGACTCTTCGGCGTAATGGCTACCAACGGCTTGCGCAATGGACGCTTGACCTGACGACGCAGCATGTGAAAAACCTGCGACGGAGTTGTCGGTACACACACCTGGATATTGTGCTCGGCAGAAAGCTGAAGGAAGCGCTCAAGGCGAGCTGAGCTGTGCTCCGGCCCCTGGCCTTCATAACCATGAGGCAGCAGCAGGGTCAGACCACACAGGCGACCCCATTTGTGCTCGCCGCTGGTCAGGAACTGGTCTATTACCACCTGGGCGCCGTTGGCGAAGTCGCCGAACTGGGCTTCCCAGACTACCAGGCCACTCGGAGCCGTGGTGGAATAACCGTATTCGAACGCCATTACGGCTTCTTCGGACAGCAGCGAGTCATAGATCTCGAAATCGGGCTGATCCTCGGCCAGATGCTCCAGGGCAATATGGGTCGAGCCGTCCTTCTGGTTGTGCAGCACCGCATGACGGTGAGAGAAGGTACCGCGCCCTACGTCCTGCCCGGTAATACGGACCGGGTGCCCTTCATTGATCAGCGTGGCGTAGGCCATGATCTCGCCATAGCCCCAATTGATGGGCAGTGCGCCGGCTGTCATCTTCTCGCGATCAGTGATGATCTTGGATACCTGGCGCTGAATGCTGAAGCCCTCGGGCACGTGGGTCAGCTTTTTGCCAAGCTTCTGGATCGTCTTCAGAGCAACACTGGATTTGCACTTCGCTGTCCATTCGTGGCCCAGATAGGGGGTCCAGTCTACGTACAGCTCCTTGTTAGGCTCCTTGACCAGCGCCTTGACCACATGGTCGCCCTTGTCCAGCTCGTCACGGTAATCCAGTTCGATCTGCTTGGACTCTTCCTCGGTAATAATTCCGTCCGCCACCAGCTTTTCAGCGTAGAGGTTACGAGTCGTTGTCAGCTTGCGAATCTTGTCATACATCACCGGCTGGGTAGCAGCCGGCTCATCCGCCTCGTTGTGGCCACGGCGGCGATAGCAGACCAGGTCAATGACTACGTCATTCTTGAATTCATGACGATAATCCATGGCCATCTGGGTCACAAACATGACCGCTTCAGGATCATCCGCATTCACGTGCAGAATCGGGGCCTGAACCATCTTGGCCACATCGGTACAGTATTCCGTAGAGCGGGCATCTTCCTGTTTGCTGGTGGTGAAACCGACCTGGTTGTTAATGACGATATGGATGGTACCACCAACACCGTAGCCCCTGGTCTGGGACATCTGGAAGGTTTCCATGACCACGCCCTGCCCTGCAAAGGCTGCGTCACCGTGCATGATAATGGGTACACACTGGGTGCCGTTGGGATCTTCACGACGGGTCTGGCGGGCACGAACAGAACCCACAACCACTGGCGAGACTATTTCCAGGTGTGACGGGTTAAACGCCAGCGCCAAGTGGATTTCACCACCTTCAGTCATCACGTTGGATGAAAAACCCTGGTGGTATTTGACGTCACCGGAGCCGGAATCCGCGAGCTTCTTGCCCTCGAATTCGTCAAACAGTTCTTTCGGGTTTTTGCCGAGGGTGTTTACCAGAACGTTCAGGCGGCCACGGTGTGCCATGCCCAGCACGATCTCCTTGGCACCATAGCTACCCGCCCGCTGGATAAGCTCATCAAGGCAGGGGATGAGAGTTTCGGCACCTTCAAGGCCAAAACGCTTCACGCCCGGATAGCGGGAACCCAGATACTTCTCCAGGCCCTCTGCAGCCGTGAGACGCTCCAGAAGGTGTTTGCGGGTACCGGCCTCGTAGTTGGGCCGGGAACGAACCGGTTCCATCCGTTGCTGGAACCAGCGTTTGATCCGCGTATCCACGACGTGCATGTACTCGGCGCCAATACTTCCACAGTAAGTCTCGCGCAGACCACCCACAATGTCTTTGAGCTTCATGGTCTCGGAACCGAAGTTCAGAGAGCCGGTCTGGAACTCAAGGTCGTAATCCGCCTCGGAGAGCTCATGGAACGAGGGGTCGAGGTCTTCCACCTGGGGACGCTTCCAGACCCCGAGAGGGTCAAGCTTGGCTTCCTGATGGCCACGGAAACGAAAGGCGTTGATCAGCTGGAGTACACGAATCTGCTTCTTGTCCGCATCCGACGTTGCGCTGGCAGGCACACCGCTGGAGGCAAGGAAACGCTGATTACGGGAAATGTGCTCGAACTGTTGACGTATAGATGAGTGATCTATATCGCGGCCTTTGTAGCCATCCACACTGGGAAGTTTATCGAAGTAGCTGCGCCACTCTTCTGGAATGGCATTGGGGTCTGTCAGGTAGGTTTCGAAAAGCTGTTCAACATAGGCAAGATTTCCACCTTGGAGGTGGGAAGTCTGCCATAACTGCTCCATTATGCTTTCGTGCATTTTGAATAGCTCACCTTGGGCTGGTGCGGGGAGCTGGCTATGGTCGGCCAGGGGTAAATCTGAGTCAATACGGGTTTTTACGGGATCGACTGTGGCCACCACACCCAACAAGGATGTTTTCCGTTCCCCGGTGGTTATTATACTCAGCAAAGCCGCGGGGGAACTTTATAAGTTCCCGTCACGGCCTGCGTAGTGTGCACCCTGCTAAGACTTTTGACTATAAGCCTTTGGTTGAAGGGCCCGCCTCGTTGCGGGCCCTACCGGGTGCCGAGCTTGTCAGCACAGTATAGCGCGTGTGCCAGATTCTGCTTACGTCGCCCGCTGAAGCAGAAGATTGCGGATATGGCCGATTGCCCTTGTGGGGTTCAGGCCTTTGGGACAGACACTGACACAGTTCATGATGCCGCGGCAGCGGAATACGCTGAATGGGTCATCCAGATTGGCAAGCCG